>NZ_JAWLFS010000154.1:0-7276 GCF_041685465.1 Rhodosalinus sp.
AGCCGGTCGCGGCGGATGCGCTCGGCGTTGGTGTGATCGGTCTGCACCGGCACGATCCGGCGCGCGCCCATCTCCACCGCCTTCTCGACGATGAAATCGGTGCGCGCCTTCTTCACGGGCGCGAAGACGAGCCAGACATCGGGCGGGTCGCCCTGCGGCGCCGTGCACCTGCGGCATTCCAGCGCGCCGCCGCGCTTGCCCGCCTCGACCACCTGCGCCGCCCATTCGCCCGCGCGCCCGTCGAAGACCGCGATCTCCGCCCCTTCGCCGAGGCGCATGACGTTGAAGAGATAATGCGCCTGAGCCCGGTCGAGGGGCACGCGGGCGCCCTCGGACAGGGGATGCTCGACGAAAAGGCGCACGCGCGGGGCCATGGCGCCCCTCTAACGCCGCCCCGCGCCGGGGGGAAGCGTTTGCAAGCGGCCCGCTGCCTGCCCTATTGAAGCAGCGACCGCGACAGAGGTGGAGGTCGCCCATGCCCACCGACGCCCCCCGAGAGCGTCAGCCCGGCCCGATCGCCGACGCGGTGAGCGGCAACTGGGTCGATCGACGCGCGCCCGCCGCATGGAAGCCGTACCTGCGGCTCTCGCGGGCGGACCGGCCGATCGGCACGTGGCTTCTCCTGCTGCCGTGCTGGTGGGGGCTGACGCTCGGCATCTTCGCGACCGGCAGCGCGCGGCCGCACGACCTCTGGATCTTCGCGGGCTGCGCGATCGGCGCGTGGCTGATGCGGGGCGCCGGCTGCACCTGGAACGACGTGACCGACCGCGACATCGACGGCGGCGTCTGGCGCACGGCGCAGCGGCCGATCCCCTCGGGGCAGGTCACGGTGCGCGGCGCGATCCTCTGGATGGGCGCGCAGGCGCTCGTGGCCTTCGGGATCCTGCTCACGTTCAACACGGCCGCCATCGCGCTCGGCATCCTCGCGCTGTTGCCGGTGGCGGTCTATCCCTTCGCCAAGCGCTTCACCTGGTGGCCGCAGGTCTTCCTCGGGCTCGCCTTCAACTGGGGCGCGCTCCTGGCCTTCACGGCGCACACCGGCGCGCTCGCCTGGCCGGCGGTGGCGCTCTATCTGGCCGGCATCTTCTGGACGCTTTTCTACGATACCATCTACGCCCATCAGGACCGCGAGGACGACGCGCTGATCGGCGTGAAATCCACCGCGCGTCTCTTCGGCGCGGACACCCCGCGCTGGCTGCGCCGTTTCCTGGTCGCCGCCGTGGCGCTGATGGGGCTTGCGGTGCTCGGCGCGGCGCCGCGGGGCGAGATCCTCGCGTTGATGATCGCGCTCGGCGGGCCGCTGGCCTTCGGCTGGCACCTGACGTGGCAGCTGCGCCGGCTCGATCTCGACGACCACGGGCGGCTTCTCTCGCTCTTCCGGGCGAATCGGGACGCGGGGCTCGTCGTCGTGCCCTTCTTCGCGCTGGCGGCGCTCTTCGCCTGAGCGCGGTGGCATGACGCACGGGCGATGATTGCATCGGGCGCGGGCTGGGCCTAGGTTCGCGCCACCGCCCGGAGACCCGACCGCCGATGCGCCTGTCCCCTCTCGTTCTCACCGCCGCCATCTTCGGCGCCGCCCTTCTGATCAGCGCCGCCAGCGCCGCGGTCGCTGTCAGGCTCGTCGAGGACGAATCCGAGATCGGCGTGCGCGCCGCGCTCGACCGGGCAGGCATCGACTGGGCCGAGGTGGACGCTTACGGGCTGCAGGTCTTCCTGATCGGCACCGCCCCCTCGGAGGCGGCGCGCTTCCGTGCGCTGTCGGCCGCGGGCGAAGTGGTGGACGCCACCCGGCTCATCGACGACGTTAACGTGGCCGAGGCCGACCGCCCGGCGCCGCCGCGCTTCTCGATCGAGATCCTGCGCCACGACGGCGGACTCACGCTGATCGGCCTCGTGCCCGCCGCCACCGACCGCGACGCGCTGCGCAGGAAGGTGGAACGGGTGGCCGAGGGCGTGCCGGTCTCCGACCTGCTGGAGACGGCGGACCACCCGGTGCCGGAGGGCTGGCGCCGGGCGCTCGGGGCGGGCCTCGACGCGCTGGCGCGGCTGCCGCGCGCCAAGGTCACGGTCGAGGCGGGGCGCGTGACGGTGAGTGGCGCCGCAGACAGCGCGGCACAGAAGCGCCGGCTCGAGGCCGAGATCGCGCGCGACACGCCGGAGGCGGTGCGCCTCGCGCTACAGATCACGGCGCCGCGGCCGGTCATCGCGCCCTTCACCCTGCGCTTCGTGAAGGACGAGGGGGGCGCGCGCTTCGACGCCTGCGCCGCGGGAACCGAGGACGGGCGCGCGCGCATCCTGCGCGCCGCCGGCGAGGCCGGGCTCGAGGGCAAGGCCGACTGCCGGCTGGGCCTCGGCGCGCCGGGCGCCCACTGGGCGGACGCGGCGGAGCTGTCGCTCGCCGCGCTCGATCGCATCGGCGGCGGAACGCTGACGATGACGGACACGGAAATCGCGCTCGCCGCGCCGCGCGGCACCGAGCGGGACCGCTTCGAGACGGTGGTGCAGGAGCTCACCGCCGCGCTGCCGGAGGTCTACCGGCTCGACGCCGTGCTGCCTGCCCCCGCTGACCGCGAGCCCGAGGACGACGCCCCCGAGTTCATCGCCACGCTCAGCCCCGAGGGTGCGGTGCAGCTGCGCGGACCGCTGGCGAACGAGAGCGCGCGCGTCATCGCCGACAGCCTTGCCCAGGCGCGTTTCGGCAGCGCGGTAGTCCACACCTCGACCGAGGTGCGCGAGGGCCTGCCGCAGGGCTGGCAGACACGGGTGCTGGCCGGGATCGAGGGGCTGGCCGAACTCGCGCGCGGCGCGCTCGTGGTCACGCCCGACGCGATCGAGATCCGGGGCGAAACCGGAAACGCCGAGGCGGGCGCGGACATCACGGCGCTCATCGCCGAGAAGCTCGGCAGCACGCAGGGGCTGACCCTCGACGTGGCCTACCGCGAGGACCTCGACCCCGAGGCCGCGAAACCCACGCCGGAAGAATGCGTGGCCGAGATCCGCGGGCTTCTGGACGAGCGCAAGATCAGCTTCGAGCCGGGGTCGGCCACCCTCGACCAGGGGGCCCGGCGCGTGATGGACGACATCGCGGACGTGCTGCGCGCCTGCGGGGCGATCCCGCTCGAGATCGCCGGGCACACCGACAGCCAGGGGCGCGAATCGATGAACCTCGACCTGAGCGAGGCGCGGGCGCAGGCAGTGCTGAACGAGTTGCGCGACCGCCGCGTCCTGACCGCCTCGTTCCGCGCGCAGGGCTATGGCGAAGAAGAGCCGATCGCGGACAATGACACCGAGGAAGGCCGCGAGGCGAACCGCCGCATCGAGTTCCACGTGATCCGCCCCGACGACACGGAGACGGAGGGCGGCTCTGCGGAAGGAACCGGGCCGGCGGACGGAGGGGAGGAGGGATGACGCGCACCGATTTCGTGATCGCAACGGCGGCCATCCTCTTCGTCGCCTTCTGCCTCGGCTGGTTCGCGCACTGGCTGCTGCACCGCTTCACCCGCGTCTCGCGCACGGACATGAACGAGATGGAGCGCATGGCGCAGGAACTCCACGACGCGGAAGAGACCCGCGATCAGGCGATCACCTACATGCAGCAGCGCGAGGCGGACCTTTCCAACCAGCTTCACCAGGCCGAAGCGGAGCGCGCCGCGGCGATGGAGGGGCTGCGCGACGCCCGGCGCGAGGCCGAGGAACTGCGCGCCCGGCTGGAGCGGATGGAAGCGGGCTGAGCCTGCGCGCCTCTGCCTCACCATGCGTCGTCCCGCGGGGCGGCGACCCGACGGCGGCCGCCGCTGGCCGGCCGAGGACAGCCCGCGCAAGGGAGACAGCGACCGATAGCTCTGACGCAGGTCGCCACGGCCCCGCGCGAGGCAGGCCGGCGGAGGCATCCTGTGACGGCGGCGTCCGCCCGCCGCGCAGGCCGCGGGCTCGGTGCCCCCGGCATGGCGCTCGGGGCCGCGTCGCAGCGCCCGTCCTCGACGCGCGGCCCCGGCTCTGGTCAAGGCGCCTTCAGCGCAGGACCCGCGAAAGCCCGACGCCCGCCCCGGGCGACCCGCGCCCTGAGGCCACGAGGGGTCGAGGCGATGAGCCCGTCGGTCCGCCCCGACGACGCCGGCATGACCTTCGGGCTCCGCACCGGCGCCCCCTGACGCACCACCTCCCGATGCGGGAGGCCCGCCGGTAGGGTGCGTGCTCCGCACGCACCACCATCACCAGCGGTCGAGCGCCGCCTCGTCGGCCGCGCGCGCCTCGACCCAGCCGGCGCCGCGCGCAGTGATCTCGCGCTTCCAGAAGGGGGCGCGGGACTTCAGGTAATCCATCAGGAACTCCGCCGCGGCGAAGGCGTCGGCGCGGTGCGGTGCGGCGGTGGCGACCATCATGATCACCTCGCCCGGCGCCATGCGCCCGTGACGGTGGATCACCGCCACGTCGCCCAAGGCCCAGCGCTCGCGCGCTTCCGCCGCAATCTGTTCGAGCGCCTTTTCGGTCATGCCGGGGTAATGCTCGATCTCCATCGCCTCGAGGTCGCCCTCGGGCGTGTCGCGCACGATCCCGGCGAAGGTGACCACGGCCCCCTGCCCCCCCTGCCGCGCGGCGAAGGCGCCGCATTCCGCGCCGTAGTCGAAGGGCGCCTCCTGCACCGCGACGCGCATCGCTCAGCCCCCCGTCATCGGCGGGAAGAAGGCGACCTCGCGCACGCCGGCGAGCGGCGCGTCGAAATCGGAGAGCTCCTGATCGACGGCGACGCGCAGCGCCGCGAGATCGGCGAAGGCCATGGCGTAGCGCTCCTCCCGCGCGCGGAGCTCCTCGACGAGGTCGGCGACCGTCGCCGCCTCGGTCTCGACGCGCTCGCGCGGCAGGCCGATGCGTTCGCGCACCCAGGCGAAATAGAGAACGTCCATCGCGTCAGTCCTTCAGATGGGGCAGCGCCTTGCGGAAATACTCCCAGCCGGTGACGAGCGTCAGCAACGCCGCGATCCAGAGCAGCGTGAGCCCGGCATACCCCGTGGCCAGCATGCCCCGGTGCATCCAGCGCAGCCCGTGCACGTCCTCGGCCTCTCCCGCCAGCACCGCCGCGACCCGCTCCGGCCCCATGCCGGAGCGCTCCAGCCCGAGATAATGCTCGAATACCCCCTGCGCAAAGAGGATCGCGATGGCGAGCATCTGCAGCGTCGTCTTCCACTTGGCGAGCTTCGTGACCTTGAGCGTCCCGGCCGCGGCGCCCAGGAACTCGCGCAGGCCCGAGACGAAGATCTCGCGGAAGACGATCATCGTCGCCGGCAGCACGATCCACGGCGAGTAAGAGGAGTATCCCACGATCACCATGAGCGCGATCACCACCATCGCCTTGTCCGCGATCGGGTCCAGCATCGCGCCGAGCCGCGTCTCCTGCCCCCAGGCGCGCGCGAGGCGGCCGTCGATCCAGTCGGTCGCCGCCGCGGCGAGGAAGAGGGTCAGCGCGAACCAGTCCGCCCAGAGCCGGTTGAAGTAAAGGAACATCACCGCCACGCCGGGCGCGGCGAGCAGGCGCAGGATGGTCAGCACATTGGGCAGGGTCCACCGCATGGCCGCTCCTTAGCGCGTCGGGCCTCTGCGGGAAAGGCGTCGCGGCGCGCGACGGGTCCCGCTCACCCGCCCACGTCCCCCGGCGCGACGGAGACCGTCTTGACGATGGCGTGCACCGGCACGCCCGGGCCGAGCGAGAGCGCCGCCACCGAGCGCCGCGTCACCCGGGCGAGCAGCCGCCCGGCGGCCGTGTCCAGCGCGACGAGCGCGCCCGGCCCCTCGCCCGGGCGTACCTCGCGCACGGTCCCCGCAAGCACGTTGAGCGCCGAAAGCCCGCGCGGCGCCTCCCGCGCAAGGATCACGTCGTGCGCGGCGACGCGTACCCGCACGGCCGCGCCCGTGGCCTGCGCGAGCCGCGGCAGGAAGAGCGCCGCACCGCCCGCGTCGAGCTCGGTCAGCCCGTCGGCGTGATGCGCCGCGATGCGCGTCTCAAGCACCGCGCCCGCCTCCCGCGGGCCGAGCGGCGTGACGCCCGGATCGCCCAGCACCTCCGCCGCCGTGCCCGTTGCCACGACGCGGCCGGCCTCCAGCGCGACGACCGTGGTGGCGAGCCGCGCCACCTCGGAGGCGGCGTGGCTGACGTAGAGGATCGGCACCGCCACCTCGTCGCGCAGCCGCTCGAAGTAGGGCAGGATCTCGGCCTTGCGCGCGGCGTCGAGCGCGGCGAGCGGCTCGTCGGCGAGGATCGCCGCCGGCGCCGACAGCAGCGCGCGCCCGATCGCCACGCGCTGCTTCTCGCCGCCAGAAAGCGCGCCGGGCCGCCGGTCGAGCAGCGGCCCGATCCCCAGCATCTCGACCACGCGGCCCGTGTCCTCGCGCCGCGCACCCTTCGGCGCGAACCACGCGCCGTAGCGAAGGTTCTGCCGCACGGTGAGATGCGGAAAGAGCCGCCCCTCCTGAAAGATCGTGCCGAGGCGGCGCCGGTGCGGCGGCCGCCAGACGCGCCGCTCGGTGTCCACGAGAACGCGCCCGTCGAGCGCAATGCGCCCCGCCTCGGGCCGCAGGAGCCCCGCGACCGCGTTGACGATCGTCGTCTTGCCCGAGCCCGAGCGCCCGAAAAGCACGGTAACACCCGGCGGCGCCTCGAACCCCGCGTCGAGCGTGAAGCCCCCGAAGCCGTGGCGGAGCCGCACCTCCAGCGTCATGCGCCGCCCACCCGCCGCGCCACGCGCCGCGCCAGCCATTCCGACAGGAGAAGCGCGCCCATCGCCACGGCGACCGAGACCGCGACCAGCCGCAGCGCCGCCCCCTCGCCCCCCGGCACCTGCAAAAAGGCGTAGATCGCCGAGGGGATCGTGCGCGTCTCGCCGGGGATGTTCGAGACGAAGGTGATCGTCGCGCCGAACTCGCCCATCGCCTTGGCGAAGGCGAGCACCGCCCCCGCGAGCACGCCGGGCAGGACGAGCGGCAGGGTGACGGTCACGAAGACCCAGGGCGGCGAGGCGCCCAGCGTCGCGCCGGCGGCCTCGAGCTTCGGGTCCACCGCCTCGATCGAGAGGCGCATGGCGCGCACCATCAGCGGAAAGGCCATGACCGCCGCGGCGAGCGCCGCCCCCGTCCAGCGGAAGCCGAAGACCACGCCGACCTCGGCGAGCGCCCGCCCCGCCGGCCCCTGCGGCCCGAAGGTCAGGAGGAGCAGGTAACCCGTCACCACCGGCGGCAGGATGAGCGGCAGATGCACGAGGCCGTTGACGATCTGCTTGCCCGG
>NZ_JAWLFS010000155.1:0-7229 GCF_041685465.1 Rhodosalinus sp.
TCCTCAGGCGGCGACCTCGGGGGCCTCGAGGATGCGGACGCCGTCGATCGTCCAGCCGCCTTCGCGCCCCGGTTCCATACGGTAGTCGAGCAGGTGGCGCGCGCCCTCGGCGTCCTCGATCAGCACCCGCTGGTGCAGCGCGCCGTCCCGCTCCTCGAGCTCGAGAAACCGCACCTCGTCCGGCCGCCAGACCATCGGATAGCCCTGCCGCACCATGCGCCCGAAGGTCTCCGGCGTGCGGAAGACGCCCTGGATGCCGGGGCTCGCGTAGCTGAAGGCCCTTTCGACATCCTCCGCGAGGAAGGCGTCGATCTGGCTCCGGATCACGTCCCGGATCGCGGGGGCGGCGTCCTCCTCCGCGCGGAGCGGCGCGGCGAGCGCGAGCATGGCGACAAGCGCGAGACACAGGCGGCGCATGGGCGGTCTCCCTCGGCTGGTGCGTCGGGAGGTAGCCCGCCCTGCCCCCGCGTCAAAGCGCCCCTGTCAAAGCGCGCCTCAGGCCAGTTCGCCCGCGAGCGCCTTGTCGATGAGCGCGACCGTCTCCGCGACGCCGTAGAGCGCGACGAAGCCGCCGAAGCGCGGGCCCTGGCTTGCACCCAGAAGCACCTCGTAGAGCGCGCGGAACCAGTCGCGCAGGGGATCGAAGCGCTCGCGCCCCACGGCGTAGACCACCGACTGCAGCGCCTCCGCGTCGGTCGGCCCGTCCCATGCGGCGAGCTGCTCGCGCAGCTCCGTCAGCGCCGCGCGCTCGAGTTCGGTGGGCGCGCGGTAGACCTTCGCCGGCTTCACGAAGTCGTTGTAGTAGCGCACCGCGTAGCCCGCCGCCTCGTCGAGGTCGGGGTGCGTCTCCGGGCTCGCCTCCGGCGCGTAGCGGCGGATGAAGCCCCAGAGCACGCCCTTGTCCTCGGCCGAGGAGACCGAGGCGAGGTTCAGGAGCATCGAGAAGGGCACCACCATCCCGCTCGCCGGCACCTCGCCGCCGTGGATGTGGAAGACCGGGTTCTCGACCCGCTTCTCCGGCGGCTGGTCCGGGTAGGCGCGCAGCTGCTGGTGATACTCGTCCATCGCCTTCGGGATGACGTCGAAATAGAGCCGCTTCGCCGTGCGCGGCTTCTGGAACATGTAGTAGCTGAGCGACTCCGTCGAGGCGTAGGTCAGCCACTCGTCGATGGTCAGCCCGTTGCCCTTCGACTTCGAGATCTTCTCGCCGTTCTCGTCGAGGAAGAGCTCGTAGGTGTAGTGCTCGGGCGGCCTGGCGCCGAGGATCCTGCAGATGCCGTCGTAGACCGGCGTGTTGGTCGAGTGGTCCTTGCCGTACATCTCGAAATCCACGCCGAGCGCGGCCCAGCGCGCACCGAAGTCGGGCTTCCACTGCAGCTTCACGTGCCCGCCGGTCACCGGCACCGTCCACTCGCGCCCGCGCTCGTCGTCGAAGGTCACCGTGCCCTCGCGCGCGTCGACGTGCTTGATCGGCACGTAGAGCACCCGCCCCGTCTCGGGGTGGATGGGCAGGAAGATGGAGTAGGTCTGCCGCCGCTCCTCGCGCAGCGTCTTCAGCATCAGCTTCATCAGGTCGTCGTAACGCTCGGCCGCGCGCAGCAGGATCCCGTCGAAGGCGCCGGAGCGGTAGAACTCGGTCGCGGAATAGAACTCGTACTCGAAGCCGAAGGCATCGAGGAAGCGGCGCAGCATCGCGTTGTTGTGGTGGCCGAAGCTCTCGTGCGTGCCGAAGGGGTCGGGCACGTCCGTCAGCGGCTTCTGAAGATGCCCGGAGAGCATCTCGGGGTCGGGCACGTTCTCGGGGATCTTCCGCATCCCGTCCATGTCGTCGGAAAAGCAGATCAGCCGCGTCGGGATGTCCGAGATCACCTCGAAGGCACGACGGATCATCGTGGTGCGCGCCACCTCCCCGAAGGTGCCGATATGCGGCAGGCCGGAGGGACCGTAGCCCGTCTCGAAGAGCACATGCCCCTTGTCCGGCGAACCGGCCTCGTAGCGTTTCAGCACGCGCCGCGCCTCTTCGAAGGGCCAGGCCTTCGCGGTCATCGCCGCCTGTCGTGCGTCGCTCATGGGTCGCTCCCGGGGATGGCGCCGCGGCCCCGTGGCCCCGGCGCGGACGTGACCTATTGCGGCCGCGACGGGCAGTCAATAAGGTCCCTCGACAGCCTGACACCCGGACCGATGACCGACACCCTCACCCATCCGCTCAGCGCGCAGGACTGCCTCGTCGCGCTCATGGTCGCCGTCTCGGCGAGCGACGAGGACCTGCGCACCGCGGAACTCGTCAAGATCCAGGCGCAGGTGAACCACCTGCCGGTCTTCGCGGATTACGACATCGACCGCATGACCGCCGCGGCGCAGGTGGTCTTCGACCTCTTCGAACAGGAAGACGGGCTCGACGCGCTCTTCGGCCTGCTGCGCGAGAACCTGCCCGAGCGGCTCTACGAGACGGCCTACGCGCTCGCCTGCGATGTCGCTGCGGCGGACGGGCAGTTGCGGGAGAGCGAGCTTCGGCTGCTGGAGGAGATCCGCTACGAGCTCGACATCGACCGGCTGCATGCGGCCGCCATCGAGCGCGGCGCGCGCGCCCGTCACATGCGCGCATGATCGCACGCCTCCGGGCCGCGCTTCTGGCCGCCGGGCGGGCCGGCGCGGCGGGGGCCGAGGAACTCGTGGCGAAGGTCGACCTCTCCGAGCGGAGGATGACCGTGCATCTCGACGGCGAGACGCTGGCCACATGGCCCGTCTCCACCGCGCGCGACGGGAAGGTCACGCCGACCGGGACCTTCACGCCGGACGCCCTGTCGCCCGACCATCGCTCCTCGATCCATTGCGGCGCGCCGATGCCGTGGTCGATCTTCTTTCATGGCGACGACGCCATCCACGGCACCGATCAGGTCGAGACGCTCGGGGACCCCGCCTCGGCCGGCTGCGTGCGCCTCGCGCCCGCAAACGCGCGTCGGCTCTTCGAGCTGGTGCGCACCGTCGGCAAGGATGCGACGCGGATCGTGATCCGGCCCTGAGCAGATCTCAGTCCGCGTAAACCTCCGCCCAGCGCCGGAGCGGCGCGCCGATGCCGTGGTCGATCTTCTTTCATGGCGACGACGCCATCCACGGCACCGATCAGGTCGAGACGCTCGGGGAACCCGCCTCGGCCGGCTGCGTGCGCCTCGCGCCAGAGACCGGGCGTCGGCTCTTCGAGCTGGTGCGCACCGTCGGCAAGGATGCGACGCGGATCGTGATCCGGCCCTGAGCAGATCTCAGTCCGCGTAAACCTCCGCCCAGCGCCGGAGCAGCGCGCTCTGAAGCTTTCGTGACCGGCCGGCCCAGGCGCGCGCGCCGGGCGGGCGGTCGAGTTGCGTGCGCGTCAGCGTCGCCCGGTGCGCCAGATCGCCCGTCAGGATCGCGAAGCCCAGGGTCCGCCCGCCGGGCACGGTCAGGTAGCCGGTGAGCGCGCTGACGAAATGGAGCGTGCCGGTCTTCGCACGCACCTCGAAGGGCGCATCGCGCATCGGCGTCCCGCGGGCGTCGCGCACGTCGTGCTCGTCCAGCAGCGCGCGCACGCCGCCCGCGCCCTCGGCCGCGACCATGGCGCGCGCCATCTCGGCGGCCGTCACGCGCGAGGCGTCGCCGAGACCCGAGTGATCCACGAAGCGGCACGTCTCCATGCCGAGCGCCCCGGCCGACCAGCGCGCCATCTCGGCCGCCGAGTCCGTCAGCGTCGATGCCCCCGCCCCGCGCGCCGCGGTCGCGGCAAGCCCCGTCACCTCCGCCGTGAGATTGGTGGAATACTCCAGCATCTCGCGCAGGATTTCCGACAGCGGCGGGCTCTCGCGACGCGCGAGGATCGTTGCGCCCGCGGGAAGCGCGTCGGCCTCCTCCGGCGCGGACAGGCGCAGGCCCGCCACCTCGGCGAGGCGCTGAAAGACCTCGCCGGCGTAAAGGGCGGGCCGCCGCACCGGCAACCAGCGCGCGCCCGCGGGCCCGAGCGCGCCCCGCGCGACCGTCCAGTGGTCGCGCCCCGCCCTGTCCTCGTAGGTATAGACCGGGCCGCGGCGGTCCTCGACCCGCATCTGCGCGATCGCGACGTCCGGACGATACCGGGCCGTGCGCGCCTGAAGCGTCACCTCGTAGTCGTCGCCCGCCCGCTCCCAGCCGAAATGCACGCGGTTGAAGTTGAGATTCAGTCCCGACACCGCCGGGTTGTAGCCCACGTAGGACGGCTGCGCCGCATCGATCGCCCGCGCCCCGGGCAACGCGCGCCCCCAGACGCGGAAGCGCCCCGTGACCTCGCGCAGGCCCGCCGCCCGCACCGCGTCGACCAGCTCCGCGAGGCCGTCGGTGTCGAGCACCGGGTCGCCGCCGCCGGCGAGGATCAGGTCGCCCTTCAGCACGCCGTCGCGGATCTCGCCCGCCGCGAGCACGCGCGTCTCGAAGCGGTGCGCCGCGCCCAGCACGTCGAGGGCATAGAGCGCCGTGATCGCTTTCGCCGTGCTCGCGGGGGGGAGCGCATCGCCCGGACGCACCCCCTCGAGCACCCGGCCCGTCCCGAGATCGGCGAGCGCCAGCGCCACCTTGCCGTCGAGACGTGCCGCCGCGATCAGCTCCTCCGCGGCGGGCGGCGTCGCCGCGGTCCCGCCGCCGCGCGCCAGCGGCCGCAACGAGGCGGCCGGCGGCACAGCCAGCGCCGGCGTGGCGGCCACCGACGCGAGACCGGCCAGAAAGGACCGTCTGTCCAGAATGTCGCGCATCTCCCTCTCCTCGGCGGCAGGTAACCCGAGCCGCGCGGAGGAGGCAAGCGCGCCGCCCGCGCGCGCCGACGGCGCACACGCAGAGGCTCCCGGCGTGCTCAGCCCGGTGCGCGCCGCCGCCAGCCGCCCCGCGCGCGGATTTCGGTTGAACTCAGGTTTACCATCGGCACGTTCACGAAGCACCACGCGGGCGGATCGGCCCGGCCCAGCAACCGGCTGTCGGCGGCGGGCAGGCGCGCGGCGCGGAAGGCGCGCGCGGCGACCGAGGTCTGCGCGGGGATCCGCAGACCCGGCCGCGCCAGCACGCCCACCGGCACGCGCGCCATGATCTCGCGCCAGCGCTCCCAGCGGTGAAACTGCGCGAGGTTGTCCGCCCCCATCAGCCACGTGAAGCGCACGCCGGGACACCTCTCCTGCAGCGCCGCCAGCGTCTCGGCGGTGTAGCGCGTGCCGACCCGCGCCTCGAAGTCCGTCACCGCGATCCTCGGGTGATCGACGAGGGCGCGCGCCGCCGCCATCCGCTCGGCGAGCGGCGCGGGCCCGGCGCGCTTCAGCGGGTTGGCCGGGCTCACCAGCCACCAGACGCGATCGAGACCGAAGCGCTTCAGCGCCTCGCGCGAGATGTGCGCATGCCCCACGTGCGGCGGATCGAAGGAGCCGCCCAGAAGCCCGACCCGCAGCCCGGCGCGCACCGGCGGCAATCCCGTGTCGGACCTGATCATCGCGCCCGTCCCTCCGTTTCGCCCGGGCGGCAGAGCGCACGGGGCCCGGTTTGTCAACGCGCCCCGCGCCGCGCCGCCCGCGCGCCCGCATTGCCCCGGTCCGCGCGCTCAAGTATCACGGCCCCGACACTCCCGCAGTTTCCGAAAGGTGCGACAGCCGATGGCCAGCTACCAGTACGTCTATCACATGGACGGCGTCTCCAAGACCTACCCGGGCGGCAAGAAGACCTTCGAGAACATCCGCCTGAACTTCCTGCCCGGCGTGAAGATCGGCGTCGTGGGCGTGAACGGCGCGGGCAAGTCGACGCTCCTGCGCATCATGGCCGGGATCGACACCGACTACACCGGCGAGGCCTGGGCGGCCGAGGGCGCGACCGTGGGCTACCTGCCGCAGGAGCCCGAGCTCGACCCCGCGCTCGACGTGCGCGGCAACGTGATGGAGGGGGTGAAGGCCAAGCAGGCCAAGCTCGACCGCTTCAACGAGCTCGCCATGAACTACTCGGACGAGACCGCCGACGAGATGGCGCAGCTTCAGGACGAGATCGACAGCGAGAACCTCTGGGACCTCGACGCGCAGGTGAGCCAGGCGATGGAGGCGCTGCGCTGCCCGCCGGACGACGCGCAGGTCGACAGCCTCTCGGGCGGGGAGAAACGCCGCGTCGCGCTCTGCAAGCTGCTGCTCGAGGCGCCGGACATGCTGCTGCTCGACGAGCCCACCAACCACCTCGACGCCGAGACGATCGCCTGGCTGCAGAGCCACCTCGTCGCCTACAGGGGCACGATCCTGATCGTCACGCACGACCGCTACTTCCTCGACGAGATCACCGGCTGGATCCTCGAACTCGACCGCGGCCGGGGCATCCCCTACGAGGGCAACTATTCGAGCTGGCTGGAGCAGAAGGCCAAGCGGCTGGAACACGAGGCGCGCGAGGACAAGGCGAAGCAGAAGACGCTGGCGCGCGAGCTCGAGTGGATCCGGCAGGGCGCCAAGGCGCGGCAGGCCAAGTCCAAGGCGCGCATCCAGGCCTACGAGGAACTCGCCAGCCAGTCCGAGCGCGAAAAGGTCGGCCGCGCGCAGATCGTCATCCCGAACGGCCCGCGCCTCGGCGGCAAGGTCATCGAGGTCGAACAGCTGCGCAAGGCGCATGGCGACAAGCTGCTGATCGAGGACCTCAGCTTCTCCCTGCCGCCGGGGGGCATC
The DNA here is from genome assembly GCF_041685465.1 of Rhodosalinus sp. NCBI lineage: Bacteria > Pseudomonadati > Pseudomonadota > Alphaproteobacteria > Rhodobacterales > Paracoccaceae > Rhodosalinus > Rhodosalinus sp. The sequence goes on from NZ_JAWLFS010000155.1 coordinate 6,675, forward strand.
GTCGGCGTGATCGGGCCGAACGGGGCGGGCAAGACCACGCTCTTCCGCATGCTCACCGGGCAGGAACAGCCCGACGCCGGGATGATCGACTACGGCGACACGGTGAAACTCTCCTACGTCGACCAGAACCGCGATGCGCTCGACCCCGACAACACCGTCTGGGAGGCGATCAGCGACGGGCAGGAGGTGATCCACCTCGGCGACGCCGAGATCAACTCGCGCGCCTATGTCGGCGCCTTCAACTTCAAGGGCGGCGACCAGCAGAAGAAGGTGGGGCTTCTCTCGGGGGGCGAGCGCAACCGCGTGCACATGGCGCGGCTCCTGAAGGAGGGCGGCAACGTCCTGCTGCTCGACGAGCCGACGAACGACCTCGACGTGGAGACGCTGCGCGCCCTCGAGGACGCGCTGGCCGAATTCGCCGGCTGCGCCGTGGTCATCAGCCACGACCGCTTCTTCCTCGACCGCATCTGCACCCACATCCTCGCCTTCGAGGGCGAGGCGCAGGTGGAATGGTTCGAGGGCAACTTCGAGGCCTACGAGGAGGACAAGAAGCGC
>NZ_JAWLFS010000156.1:0-7221 GCF_041685465.1 Rhodosalinus sp.
TCCTCCACCGCCTCGGCCCGGACGTTGGCGACGAGCGGCACGGCGGGCGCGGTCAGCCGCACCTCGTTGAGCGCGGCCTTCATCTCCTCGGCGGCGGGCTGCATCAGGGCCGAGTGGAAGGGGGCGGAGACCGGCAGCAGCACCGCGCGCTTCGCGCCGCGGGCCTTGGCGATCTCGACGGCGCGCTCGACCGCGCCCTTGTGGCCCGAGACGACCACCTGCTGCGGGTCGTTGTCGTTGGCCGCCGCGCAGACCTCGCCCTGCGCGGCCTCCGCGGCAACCTCGCGCGCGGCGTCGAGCCCGAGGCCGAGAAGCGCGGCCATCGCCCCCTCGCCCACCGGCACCGCGCGCTGCATCGCATCGCCCCGCAGGCGCAGGAGGCGTGCCGCGTCGGCGATGGACAGCGCGCCCGCCGCGGCGAGGGCCGAGTACTCGCCGAGCGAATGCCCCGCCACGAAGGCCGCTGCACCGATGCGCACGCCCTCGGCCTCCAGCGCGGTCATCGCGGCGAGCGAGGTGGCCATGAGCGCCGGCTGCGCGTTGCGGGTGAGCGTCAGCGTCTCCGCCTCGCCCTCCCAGATGAGCGCGCTCAGCTTCTCGTCGAGGGCGTCGTCGACCTCCTCGAAGACGGCGCGGGCGGCCGGGTAGGCCTCGGCCAGCGCGCGGCCCATGCCGACGCTTTGCGCGCCCTGCCCCGGAAAGACGAAGGCTCGGCTCATGGATTTCCCCCCGGTGATCTCGCTCGCCGGCGGGCATACAGGGGCGGTCCGGGGCGCGCAAGCGCGGCCCCGGGCGGTCAGGCCTGACGCGCGGCCGAGATCAGCGTCGTCCCGGCCATGACGAGAAAGGCGGTGAGCCCGGCCTTGAGCGTCAGCACCTCCGCGCCGAAATTCGACCCCGGCAGCACCCAGAGCCCGAGGGCACCGCCGATGAACACGCCGCCGGCAAGGCCGCCGGCGACCGTGCAGATCGCGCGCATCACGGGCGGGCCGGCGTGGCGGGTCTGGTCGAGCGTCTCCGTCGGGGTCATGGGGCGCCTCCTCTGCGGTCTGGACTGAGCGGACCTTTCGCGTGCAATCGGGCGACAATACGGCGCGATGGCGGCACTTCACCGGCACCGGCCCGGCCTTGCGTCCCGCGCTCAGGCATGTATACGGCACCCTCCCTTCGCGCAGAGCAAGCCACGGCGCAGTCTCTCGTGGGCCGGAGCGAAGGGCGACACCCCGGCCCTATGAAATGCGCCCGAACAGGAACGGAGCACGCATGCCGCTTTACGAGCATGTCTTCATCGCGCGTCAGGATCTCTCCAACGCGCAGGCCGAGGGGCTCATCGAGCACTTCGGCAGCGTCCTCGCCGACAACGGCGGCAAACTCGTGGACAGCGAGTACTGGGGCGTCAAGACGATGGCCTACAAGATCAACAAGAACCGCAAGGGCCACTACGCCTTCCTGCGCACCGACGCGCCCGCGCCGGCCGTGCAGGAAATGGAGCGCCTGATGCGCCTGCACGACGACGTCATGCGCGTGCTCACCATCAAGGTGGACAAGCACGCCGAGGGACCGTCGGTGCAGATGCAGAAGCGCGACGACCGCGAACGCCGCTGAGGAACAGGAGAGTAACCCATGGCCGCAAAACCGTTTTTCCGCCGCCGCAAGGTCTGCCCCTTCTCCGGCGACAACGCGCCCAGGATCGACTACAAGGACACCAAGCTGCTGCAGCGCTACGTCTCGGAGCGCGGCAAGATCGTGCCGTCGCGCATCACCGCCGTGTCCTCGAAAAAGCAGCGCGAGCTTTCCCGCGCCATCAAGCGCGCGCGCTTTCTGGCGCTCTTGCCCTACGCAGTGAAGTGAGGCCCCAGTCATGCAAGTGATCCTTCTGGAACGTGTGGCCAAGCTGGGCCAGATGGGCGACGTCGTGGACGTCAAGCCCGGCTACGCCCGCAACTTCCTGCTTCCGCAGAACAAGGCGCTGATGGCCTCGAAGGCGAACATCTCCGCCTTCGAGGAGCGCAAGGCCGAGCTCGAGGCGCGCAACCTCGAGACCCGCAAGGAGGCCGAAGCGCTCGCCGCGCGGCTCGACGGCCAGCAGTTCGTGGTGATTCGCCAGGCGTCCGACGGCGGGTCGCTCTACGGCTCCGTCAGCCCCCGTGACGTGGCGGACGCCGCCGGCGAGGCCGGTTTCTCCGTGGACCGCAAGCAGGTCAAGATCAACCGTCCGATCAAGGATCTCGGGCTGCACAAGGTCACCGTGCGCCTGCACCCGGAAGTCGAGGCCGAGCTGGTCCTGAACGTCGCCCGGTCGCAGGAAGAAGCCGACCTGCAGGCATCCGGCAAGACCATTCAGGAAGCCGCGGCCGAGGAAGAGGCGCAGGCGGAGTTCGAGATTTCCGAGCTTTTCGACGATATCGGCGGCGCCCAGCTCGACGAGGGCGCGGAGAGCGACGACGCCCGGGACGCCCAGCCCAGCATGGATCCCCGCGACACCTGACGCGCGCGATCCCGTCGGGCGGCGCCCTGCGCGCCGCCCGCGCCGCCACCGCCGACCCTGCAGAGGTCCGCGTGGCCCGCAATCAACGGTTGAAAAATCGATACTGCTCCGCAACGAAAGCGTTGCAGCCCCATGCAGATGCATGCAACATTCCCGAGCATGATTTGGGGATGGCCCGGCATCGGGGCGGGACTACGCGTGTCAGCGCGTCCTGACCGGGCAGGCCGCCTCGCCGCGGCGCACACGAAACATATCGGAACCATGACGCAGATTGATACCGAAGTCGGACAGCGCATCCGCGAGCGGCGCGTGGCGCTCGGCATGAGCCAGACGGAACTCGGCCGCCGCGCCGGTGTGAAGTTCCAGCAGATCCAGAAATACGAGAGCGGCGCCAACCGCGTCAGCGCCTCGCGGCTCTGGGCGATCGCCGGCGCGCTTGACGTGCCCGTGACCTATTTCTTCGAAGCCGTGATGGCGGGAAGCCCCCCGGAGGGCTCGCTCGGGGCCGGCGAGGACCTCCTGCGGGACGCGCGCGCCGCGCGGCTCGTCCGCAACTTCCTGCAACTGCCCGAAGACCAGAAGAAGGTGGTTCTCGACATGGTGACCTCCATGGCGCGGCGGAGTGCCCCGCGAGAGGAGCAAGCCGAACTGAACGCCTAGCGTGTGCGCACCCGGCTCGTGATCACCGGGCCCGGAGGCGGGAGCAAGCGACATGGAGCTCTTGGATCTCGGGCAACTGGCCCTGGACGACCGTCCGTTCGATGCCTTCCTGTCGCAGATCTGCGACAGGTTCGGGTTCGATCACGCCGCATACGCCGCATATGCCGGCTCCAATCAGGGGGAGCGGCAGATCCACGGATATGTCACCTATCCCGATGCCTGGAAGCGCCATTACGCCGAGTGCGGCTTTCAGAACATCGACCCGACGCTGATCACCGCCGGTCGCAGCATCGCACCGGTGGACTGGCGCCGGCTCGAGCACGAGCGGCACTACGTCACGGTGTTCGAGGCAGCGCGTGACTTCGGAATCGGGGATCGCGGGGTGACGATCCCGGTGCGCGGCCCCTACGGCGACGTGGGCCTGCTGAGCGTCACGAAGGACTGTGCGCTCCCGCAGTGGGATGATCTGGTTCCTGCGATCATGGGCGACCTGCAGAGCGCCGCGGTGCATCTGCACGATTCGGTCATGCGCTCGCACGCCGTGTCGCGGGCGCTGCGCCATCCGGCGCTGTCGACCCGCGAAGTCGAAATCCTGCAATGGACCGCGGCGGGCAAGTCGCAACAGGATATCGGAGACATCCTCGGCATTTCCTATCGCACCGTCGAAGTGCACCTGCGATCGGCGCGCAGCAAGCTCTTCGCATTGACCACGCCGCAAGCGGTCGCGCGTGCGGTCGGTCTTGGTTTCGTGACGCCGCTCTAGGGCCCGTGCGTGCCTGAGGCCGTCGCCTCCCTCCCGGACCACGCCCTCCCCTTCCCCTATTCGAGACGCACCGCCCCCCACTTGCCGGGGGGCAAGGCGGGCCGAAGACGCCCTGCACCCTGGCTGTAGCGGCCGCGCCTGAAGACCCGCCGCGTCAGGGCCCGATCATCGGGGCGCGCGCGGCCCCGCCCCCTGTCCGAAGCCTGCACGTGCGATGGCCGGGTGGCGCCATGTGCCAGCCTATGTTACGCGCAGGCATGGTGACCCGGTGGTGCCGTCATGGCCCACCGCCCGGCAGCCCCCAGCCCCCTCTCCGCGAATAGCCCCGCGGGCTCAATGCCCTACGGGATTTCCCTAATAGTGGCCGCTGATCGTTCACGGGTACCCTCACGCATGGCGACTGGCCACAAGACTTGGGGGAAGACAGATGATCATCGTGATCGACGCAGTGAACGCGCACCGCTTCGAACATCTTCTGGACGAGATGTTCCGCCTGCGAAAGCGGGTTTTTGCCGACCGCCTCGGCTGGGACGTCGAGTGCACCGAGGACGGACGCGAGATCGACCCGTTCGACGACCTCGACCCCGGCTACATCCTCGGCCTCGACGACACCGGGCACGTCGTCGCCTGCGTCCGGGCGCTTCAGACGACGGGACCGCATATGCTGTCCGAGGTCTTTTCGGACATCCTCGACGGGGAACCGCCCTTGCGCAGCCCGTCGATCTGGGAATCGACGCGCTTCTGCGTCGATACCGAGCGCCTCGGACGTGGCAAGGCGCGCAACTCCGTTTCCTACGCCACCTGCGAGCTGATGATCGGCGCGCTCGAATACGCGAGGCGCTCGGGTATCAGCGATATCGTGACGGTGATCGACCCGGTGATGGACCGGGTGCTCCGGCGCTCCGACTGCGCGCCCTACGACTATCTCGGCAAGCGCACACCCATGGGCAAGGTCTCGGCCCTGGCGGCGCTGCTCGACTGCACCGAGGAGCGGATCAATCGCATTCGCGCCTTCGCGGGAATCGGCCATGACGTGCAACTGAGCGAAGAGGCGGCGCTCGCCCTCGCGCCGGCGACGGTCGCCGACCACGCTGGCGATCAGCCGGGATCGCGCGACATGAGCGTCGTGGCGCGAAACGATGCGCCGGACCCCCGGGCGGGGCCGGCCAGCCGCGCGGCCCTGCGCGACTATTGTCGCGGGCAGATTCGTGACGCGCGCACGGCCGAGGACCTGGACCATGCGCTCGCGCTGGTGGAACTGCTCCTGGAAGAGGAGAGGCAGGACCCGGACAGGCTCAGCCGCGCCGCGGGGTAAGGGCACCGGGCCGCCGGCAGGACCGGCGGCCCGGCATCTGACCTCATTCGTCTTCGAGCGCCTCGACAGCCTGCTGGAGCTCGTCCTTGCTGACCTCCGTCTCGGTCACTTCGGCGAGCTCGAAGACGTAGTCCACGACCTTGTCCTCGAAGATCGGCGCGCGGAGCTGCTGCTGCATCTGCGGGTTCTGCTGGACGAACTCGAAGAACTGCCGCTCCTGCCCCGGATACTGGCGCGCCTGCTGCATCACCGCCTGCGTCATCTCGGACTCGGTCACCTCGACCTCGGCGCGCTGGCCGAGCTCGGCGAGCAGGAGACCGAGCTTGACGCGCCGCTCGGCGAGCTTGCGGTGCTCGTCCGTCGCCTCGATCTCGGGGTGATCGTGCCCCTCGACCTCCGGGTTCTCCTCGTGCCAGAGCTGATGCGCGATCTGCTTGGCCTCCGAGTCCACGAGGCCCGGGGGCAGCGGGAAATCCACCTTCTCGTCGAGCTGGTCGAGGAGCTTGCGCTTGGCGACCTGCCGGGCGGCGCCGTTGTATTCCGCTTCCAGCCGCTCGCGGATCTGCCCCTTGAGCGCCTCGAGATCCTCCGCGCCGAACTTCTTGGCGAGCTCGTCGTCGATCTCGGCGGCCTTGGGCGCCTTCACGGCCTTCACCGTGACGTCGAAGGTCACCTCCTTGCCGGCGAGGTGCTCGGCGCCGTAGTCCTCCGGGAAGGTGACCTTGACCTCGGTCTCGTCGCCGGCCTTCACGCCGACCAGCTGCTCCTCGAACCCGGGGATGAAGGCGCCCGCGCCGAGGGTCAGCGGATAGTCCTCCGCCGCGCCGCCTTCGAAGGCTTCGCCGTCGAGCTTGCCGGTGAAGTCGATGACGACCTGATCGCCATCCTCGGCCGCCGCCCCCTCGTCGCGGTCCTCGAAGTCCTGCGCGTTCTCGGCGAGGTTCTGCAGCGCCTCGTCCACCGCGGCGTCGTCGGCCTTCACGACCATGCGTTCGAGCGAGATGGACGAGAGGTCCACCTCCGGCACATCGGGCAGGGCCTCGTAGTTGAGCTCGACATGAACGTCGTCGCCGGCCTTCCAGTCCTCGTTCTTCATCTTGACGTCGGGCTGCATGGCCGGGCGGTCGCCGGTTTCCTCGAAGTGGTCCGACATCGCCTGATCGACGGTCTCCTGCATCGCTTCGCCGAGCAGACGCTCGCCGAACTGCTTCCTGAGAAGCGCGATCGGCACCTTCCCCTTGCGGAAGCCCTTCATCTCGATCTCGGGCTGCGCCTCGACGAGCTTTTCGTGCACCTTCTCGTCCAGCTCGTCGGCCGTCACGACAATCTCGTAGCCGCGCTTGAGCCCCTCGTTCAGGGTTTCGGTGACCTGCATCATGCCCTCATGTCGGAACGGCCCCCTGAAGAGGAGGCACTGAGAAATCAGGCGCCCTTCTAGAAAGGCCGCCGCACCCATGCAAGCCGAAACGCGGCGGGGCGCGCGGATGGCACGCCCCGCCCCGGCGCTCAGGGCGCGTCGTCCTCTTCGTCGTCCTTGTTGACCGAGGAAACCTGGCGTCCGACGTAAAGCTGATCGCCCATCAACTCCATCAGGTCGAACTGCTCCTCGACGAAGTCGATGTGCTCCTCCTCGTCCTTGAGGATGCGCATGAAGAGCTCGAAGGTGCCGAGATCGCCGGCCGCGCGGGCCTCGTCGGCGGCGCGGGCGTAATAGCTGCGGGCCTCGCGCTCCATCTCGAGCTGCGTCTCGAAGATGCCGCGCACGCTCTCCGGCTTGGCCACCTTGTCGAGCGTCTGCATGTCCGGCGTGCCATCCAGGAAGAGAAGCCGCGTCAGGAAGGCGCGGGCGTGGCCACGTTCCTCGTCGATCTCCTCGGCCATGCGCGCCGCGAGCCGATCGATCCCCCAATCGTCGAGCTTGCGCTCCTGATAGAGGTAGGTGTTAACCGTCGTCAGCTCCATCGTCAGCGCGCGCTGAAGATGCTCGAGCGACAC
>NZ_JAWLFS010000157.1:0-7186 GCF_041685465.1 Rhodosalinus sp.
GCGGGGCTGGGGCACGCGCGGCACGTGGCGGCGCGGCTGGAAAACGGCGTCGTCGTTCACAACTTCTACGTCCCCGCGGGCGGCGACGTGCCGGACCGGGAGGCCAACGCGAAGTTCGGGCAGAAGCTCGACTACCTGACCGACCTGCGCGACTGGCTGCACGGGGAGCGGCCGGGCAAGTCGATCCTGGTGGGCGACCTGAACATCGCGCCGCTCGAAGAGGATGTCTGGGACCACAGGAAGATGCGCAAGGTGGTCAGCCACACGCCGGTGGAGATCGAGCACCTCGGCACCGCGCAGGAGGCCGGCCGCTTCATCGACGTCACCCGCCGCGACATCCCCGCCGGGCGGCTCTATTCGTGGTGGTCCTACCGCGCGAAGGACTGGGACACCGCCGACCGCGGCCGCCGCCTCGACCACGTCTGGGCCACCCCCGACATCGCAGGCGCCGCCCACGGCAGCCGCATCCTGCGCCACGTCCGGGGCTGGGAGAAGCCCTCCGACCACGCACCGGTGTTCGCGGAGTTTGATTTGTAGGGGATTAACTATTCGCTTCGCGCATGGATAGAAAGGCTTTGGCGAATGACGAATTATCCGATCCGACACAAAAAGAGTGAGCACAGAACTGGCTACCTCAGTGTTCCATCCCGGATGCGCATGGTCGGCGCACTCGAAAGAATGGCCCAGAAAAAGAATTAAAGAAGGGCGCCCCCACCGAGACGCCCGCTCATTCTCACCAGCCGCGCGGGTAAGGCCTCGGGCCCCCACCGTCTCCATCCGCTCGATCTCTTCGCCGGTCTCCCGATCGCAGACCACCATCGACAGGCGCACCTTGCCGCGGGCGGCGCAGGCCGGCGGCTCGGTGCGCGCCGCCTGCCCGGGTCCGACGGGTCGGGGCGCTCGGGATGCACAAGACGGCGGCACGGATCGCGGCTCCACCCGCGGCATGGCTTGCGCCCGCGGCGCGATCACGGCAGGTCGGAGGGGAACGGAGGGACCAATGCAGATCGACTTCGACGAGATCATCGACCGCCACGGCACCCACAGCATGAAGTGGGACCGGATGGAGGCGCTTTACGGCGTGCCGGCCGCGGACGGGCTGGCGATGTGGGTGGCGGACATGGATTTCCGCCCACCGGCCTGCGTCACCGAGGCGGTGCGGCGCATGGCGGACCACGGCATCTACGGCTACTTCGGCGACGACACCGCTTATCTGGAGGCGATCCGCTGGTGGCTCGCGGAGCGCCACGGCTGGCAGGTCGCGCCCGAGTGGATCCTGACGACGCACGGACTCGTGAACGGCACGGGGATGTGCGTCGATACCTGGACCGCGCCGGGCGACGGCGTCGTGCTCTTCACGCCGGTCTATCACGCCTTCGCCAAGGTGATCCGCGCCGCGGGCCGCGAGGTGGTGGAATGCGAGATGCCGATCGAGGACGGGCGCTACGTGCTCGACATCGCGGCCTGGGACGCGCAGATGACCGGGCGCGAACGGATGGTGATCCTCTGTTCGCCGCACAACCCGGGCGGGCGCGTCTGGAGCCGGGAAGAGTTGCGCGCGGTGGCCGATTTCGCCGCGCGGCACGACCTGATCCTCGTCTCCGACGAGATCCACCAGGACCTCGTGTTCCCCGGCGCGCCGCGCCACGTCCCGATGCCGGTCGCCGCGCCGGAGGCGCTGGACCGGATGGTTGTGATGAACGCGACCACCAAGACCTTCAACATCGCGGGCGCGCATCTCGGCAACGTGATCGTGCCGGACGAGCGGCTGCGCGCCGATCTCGCGCAGCGGATGCTCGGGCTCGGCATCAGCCCCAATTCCTTCGGGCTGCACATGGCGACGGCGGCCTATTCGCCCGAGGGCGCGGCCTGGGTCGATGCGCTGATGGCCTATGTCGACGGCAACCGGAAGGTCTTCGACGCGACGGTGGCGGAGATTCCGGGGCTCGCCTCGATGCCGCTGGAGGCGACCTACCTCGCGTGGGTGGATTTCTCGGGCACCGGCATGTCGCGCGAGGATTTCACCGCCCGCGTCGAACAGGGCGCGCGGATCGCGGCGAATCACGGCCCCACCTTCGGCACCGGCGGCGAGAGCTGGCTGCGGTTCAACCTCGCCATGCCGCGCGCGCGGGTCGAGGAGGCGGCGGCGCGGCTCGCGGACGCCTTCTCGGACCTGCAGTAGCCGGGGCTGTGCGCGAGCGCAGGGCGCGCCCTGCGGGCGCCGCGGGTTTCCGCGGCGTCGGACCGTCCCTACCTCCTGTCGCAGGCCAAGGGAGCACGCGATGGGACTTCTGATCGACGGCACATGGCGCGAGCGCGCGCTGGTGAGCACCTCCGAGGACGGCGCGTTTCAACGGTCGGAATCGGTCTTTCGCAACTGGGTGACGCGCGATGGCGCGGCGGGCCCGACCGGCGACGCGGGGTTTCCCGCACAGAGCGGGCGCTATCACCTCTACGTCAGCCTCGCCTGCCCCTGGGCCCACCGGACGCTGATCTTCCGCCGGCTCAAGGGGCTGGAGGATCACATCGGCGTGTCGGTCGTGCATCCCGACATGCTCGATGATGGCTGGACCTTCGACACGGATTTCGCAGGTGCGACGGGCGACCGGCTGCATGGTCTGCCGTTCATGCGCGATGTCTACCTCAAGGCGCAGCCGGACGCGACGACGCGGGTGACGGTGCCGGTGCTCTGGGACACCGAGCGCGGGACCATCGTCTCGAACGAAAGCGCGGATATCATCCGCATGCTCAATTCCGCCTTCGACGGGATCACCGGCAACGGGGACGACTACTGGCCCGAGGCGCTGCGCGAGGCGATCGAGCCGGTGAACGCGCGCATCTACGACACGGTGAACAACGGCGTCTACAAGTCGGGCTTCGCGCAGACGCAGGCGGCCTACGAGGCGGCGGTGCTGCCGCTCTTCGAGACGCTGGACTGGATCGAGGCGCGGCTGGGCGACAATCGCTACCTGATGGGCGACCGGATCACCGAGGCCGACTGGCGGCTCTTCACCACGCTGATCCGCTTCGACACGGTCTATCACGGGCACTTCAAGTGCAATCGGCGGCGGATCGTGGATTACCCGAACCTCTGGGGCTACACGCGCGAACTCTACCAATGGCCCGGCGTGCGCGAGACCGTGAACCTCGAGCACATCCGGCGCCATTACCACTACAGCCACGCGAGCATTAACCCCTACCGGATCGTGCCGGTCGGCCCGGCGCTCGACCTCGACGCGCCGCACGGACGGGGGTGAGTCAGCCGCGCGATGGCCTCCCGTGGTGCTCGACCAGCGCGACGAGATCGGCGGGCGGCACATCCGGCGGCACCATGGCACAGGCGTTGGCGCAGAGCCGGAAAAGCGAGCCGTCGGTGAACATGTGACTGCCCGAGACGAAGATGATCTGCGCCTCGGGCCGGCGGTACCCCGCAAGGTCGGCCACGGCGATGGCGCTGCCTTCGGCGAGCGCGACGCCGAGAATGATCACGTCCACCGGTGCGAGCAGCAACGTGCGGGCGGCTTCTGCCTGTCCGGTGGCCAGCACGACCTCGGCGTCGGCCTCGACCAGGTGGCGCCGCCAGAGCGCGGCGCGCGCAGTGTCGCTTTCGACGATCAGGACGCGCATTGCCCAAGGACCGATCAGGGGCCGATGTGCGAATCGGCGGTGTCGACAGAGACTCGATTGCCGGTATCGGCAGGCGCTCAACACTACCCGAGGCGCTTCGGTTCCACGACAAGAAAGCGGGCCGGGCCGGGCGATGGCGGGCTGTTCGGCGACTTCCCGCCGTTGGACGCACTTGCCTCTCCGCGCCGGACGGGTAGCCTGCCGGCGTGAACCGACGGAGGCACGACCGATGCGCGCCCTCATACTGACCGCGGCACTCCTGGCCGCCGCGCCGGCGGTGGCGCAGACATCCTGTGGCGGCAGCTTCGCGGGCTTCGTCGAGGACCTGAAGCAGGAGGCGGTGGACCGCGGCCATGCAAAGGACGTGGTCGAGAGCTTTTTCCGCGGGGTGCGCGAGGACCGGAGCGTGATCGCCGCCGACCGCCGGCAGGGCGTCTTTCAGCTGCCTTTCACCGACTTTGCCCAACGCCTGATCAGCCGGAACCGGATCGAGGCCGGCCGGCGCAATGCCACGCAGTGGAATGCCATCTTCGACCGCATCGAGCGCGACTACGGCGTCCCGCGCGGGATTCTCCTGTCGTTCTGGGCCTTCGAGACGGATTACGGCGCGGTGCAGGGGGACTACAACACGCGCGACGCGCTGGTGACGCTCGCGCATGATTGCCGGCGGCCGGAGATCTTCCGCCCGCAGATATTCGCCGCGATCGAGCTGCACGCGGCGGGCGATCTGGACCCGCAGACCACGACCGGCGCCTGGGCGGGAGAGATCGGCATGGTGCAGATGCTTCCCGAGGACATCCTCGAGAACGGGGTGGACGGCGACGGCGACGGCCGCGTCACGCTCAAGACCTCCGTGCCCGACGCGCTGATGTCCGGCGCGAACATGCTGGTCGATCTCGGCTGGCGGGCGAACGAGCCCTGGATGACCGAGATCACGCTCCCCGAGGGGTTCGACTGGTCGCTCTCGGGCCTGCCCGTCGAGAAACCGGTTGGGGAGTGGGCGCGCCTCGGCATCGAGGCGCGGAGCGGCACGCTCGGACCGCCGGATCTCTCGGCATCGGTGATCGCGCCGCAGGGACATGGCGGGCCGGCCTTTCTCGTCTATCCCAATTTCCGCGTGCTCTTCGAGTGGAACGAGAGCTTCGTCTACGTCACCACCGCCGCCTATTTCGCCACCCGGCTCGAGGGTGCGCCGGTCTTCGACGCCGGCGATCCGGCGCCGGGCCTCGCGGACGCGCAGATGAAGACGCTGCAGCGCAAGCTGGCCGACGCGGGCCACGACGTGGGCGGCATCGACGGCATCCTCGGCGCGAAGACCCGCGCCGCGGTGCGTGCGGCCCAGGCGCGGCTCGGCCTGACTCCCGACGGCTGGCCGACACCTGCGCTGCTCGACCGGCTCTGAGGCGGATTGCCGCGACCGCGGCGCATCCCTATGTCACGAGCGCGTCGCGGAGACGCGTCACCCCAGAGGCCGCATGGCTGATCCCACGTCCCCGCCGGACCCGGGTCCGGTCACCATCGGCGACATCGTCGCGCGGCTCGAGCGTCTCTCGGGGCGCGCGTCGGTGACCCTTGGCGACATTCTCGCGAGTTTCGGACAGGCGAGCTTCGTGCCCGCCCTGATGCTGCCCGCGCTGCTCGTCTTCTCGCCGCTCTCGGGGATCCCCCTCTTCTCCTCGATCTGCGGGCTGACCATCGCCGCGGTCTCGGCGCAGATGCTGCTGCGGCGGCGCCACATCTGGCTGCCACGCATGCTGCGCGACCGGGCGGTGAGCGGGCCGCGCCTGCGGCAGGCGCTGGGCACGATGGCGCGCGCCGGGCGCTGGATCGACCGCAACACCGGCGAAAGGCTCCGCCTGCTGACAGCGCAGCCGATGGCGAGCCTCTTCACCCTCGTCTGCTTCTGCGCCGGGCTCGCCATGCCGTTCCTGGAGCTCGTGCCCTTCTCCTCGTCGATCCTCGGGCTCGCGGTGCTGCTGATCGCGGCGGCCTTCCTGACCCGCGACGGGCTCTTCGCGCTCGCCGGGCTCGCCATCTTCGCGGTGGCGCCGACGATCCCGCTCGTGCTCTGGATGGGCCTCGTCTGAGCGCTCAGACCCACTTCGCGAGCGGCGGCAGGCTCATCAGAACGGCATCCGGGTCGTGCCCGGTCGCGAGACCGAACTTCGTGCCGCGGTCGTAGACGAGATTGTACTCGGCATAGACGCCCCGGTGGACGAGTTGCACGTCCTTGTCCGCCTCGGTCCACGGCGTGAGCCGGCGCCGCTCCACCAGCGGCAGGAACGCGGGCAGGAACGCGCGCCCGATGTCGCGGGTCAGGGCGAAATCCGCCTCCCAGTCGCCGGTGTTGCGATCGTCCATGAAAACGCCGCCCACACCCCGCGCCCGCTTGCGGTGGGGGATGTAGAAATACTCGTCCGCCCAGGCCTTGAGCTCGGGATAGAGATGATCCCCGTGCGGGTCGAGATGAGCCTTCTGCGTGGCGTGGAAGTGCTCGGTGTCCTCGGCGTATTCAATGCAGGGATTGAGGTCCGAGCCACCCCCGAACCACCAGGCGGAGGGCGTCCAGAACATCCGCGTGTTCATGTGCACCGCCGGGACATGCGGGTTCTGCATGTGCGCCACGAGGCTGATGCCGGAGGCCCAGAAGCGCGGGTCGCGCTCCATTCCGGACACGCCGCGCGCCGCCATCGCCTCGCGCGCCGCCTCGCCCAGCGTGCCGTAGACGGTCGAGACGTTGACGCCCACCTTCTCGAAGACGCGCCCGCCGCGCATCACGCTCATCAGCCCGCCGCCCGCGTCCGAACCGTCGTCGGAGGTGCGCGCGGTCTCGGTCACCTCGAAGCGCCCCGGTGCCGCATGCGCGAGCGGCCCCTCCGTCTGCGCGTCCTCGACCGCCTCGAAAGCGGCGACGATCGCGTCGCGAAGCTCACGGAACCACTCTGCGGCGCGGGCGCGCTCCGCCTCGAGCATCTCGGTCATCTGCCGGCCTCCCCAACTCTGAAAGATCTGGTATCAAGGCATCTTCGCCTTGGCCAGCCGCGCGGTTAGACTGCGCCCACGACGGGAGACCCGCCATGGTTCAGCGCGCCCTCATCTGCCTCGGCCTTGCCGCCGCGCTCGCGGCCTGCTCCCCGCGCGACCTCTGCATCGCCAACGCCCGCGCGGAGCTTCGAACCCTCGACCGCCTCATCGCCGAAACGCGCGCCACCGTCGACCGCGGCTACGCGATCGAGGAACGCACCGTCCCCGAAGAGGTGTTCACCCGCTGCCGCGACGCGGACGGCGATCTCCGCCCCTGCTGGGTGACCGTGCCGCGCACCGAGCGCCGCCCGGTCACCGTCGACATCGCCGCGGAACGCCGCAAGCTCGCCCAGCTCGAGGATCGCCGCGCCCAGGAGGCCGCCGCCGCCGCCGCGCGCATCCGCGCCTGCGCGGCGCGCTACCCGGAGGGATGAGCCGCTTGCCGGCGCCGGACGAGGGGGGCTGTCTGCCCCCCTCTTGGCCTTCGGCCAATTCACCCCCCGAGAGTATTTGGGCCAAGATGATGGACCGGCAC
>NZ_JAWLFS010000158.1:0-7031 GCF_041685465.1 Rhodosalinus sp.
CCCACCTCGCGGCGGCGCACGCGGGTGCGCGCCCGGTCGGAGGCGCCCGTCATGTCCTGCCCGCCGATCTCGACCGTGCCGGCGTCGGGCACGTCGAGAAGCCCCGCGATGTGCAGGAGCGTCGATTTCCCCGCGCCCGAGGGGGCGACCAGCGCCGTCACCTCGCCGGGCGCAAGGGCGAGCGAGGCGCCGCGCACGACGCGGATCTCCTTCTCCTGCCCGCGGTTGTAGGTCTTCTCGATCCCGGAGAGGCGCAGCGCCGGCTCACTCATAGCGCAGCGCCTCCACCGGGTTCATGCGCGCCGCGCGGCGCGCCGGGAAGATCGTGACCACGAAGGACAGCCCGAGCGACAGCGCGACGGCAGAGAGAACATCCGCCGTCTCCAGCTTCGCGGGCAAGTGGTAGATGCCCCGCAGCGAGGGATCCCAGACGCCGCCGCCCGAGAGGTAGTTCACGGCAGCAAAGATCGGGTCGATGTAGGTCGCGAAGACCACGCCGAGGATCACGCCGGCGAGCGTGCCGATCAGCCCGGTCGCCGCGCCGCAGATGAAGAAGACGCGCAGCACCGCCCCCTCGGTCAGCCCCATGGTCCGCAGGATGCCGATGTCGCGCCCCTTGTTCTTCACCAGCATGATGAGGCCGGAGACGATGTTCATCGCCGCGATGAGCACGAGGATCGAGAGGATCACGAACATCACGTTGTCCTCGACCTCGAGCGCGCGCAGGAACGACCCCGAACTGTCCCGCCAGGTCCAGAGCTGCACGGCGCCGCCGGCCGCCTGCCGGATCGCGGGGCCGTAGGCGTCCACGCGGTCGGGGTCGCGCACCATGACCTCGATCTCGTCGGCCACCCCCTCGCGGTTGAAGTAGCTCTGCGCTTCCGCGAAGGGCATGTAGATGCGCGTGCGGTCGATGTCGTAGCGCCCGGCGGTGAAGATGTAGGCGACCTCGTAGGTCTTGACGCGCGGGCTGGTGCCGAAGGCGGTCTTCGCGCCCTCGGGCGAGATCAGGCGGATCGTGTCGCCCGGCGCGAGGCCGAGCTGGCGCGCGATGCCGGAGCCCAGCGCGACCCCCTCGCCGAAGCGGGCGATGTCGCCCGCGCTCTCCTCCGGGTCGGCGATGCGCGGCAGTGTGGCAAGGTCGTCGGCCGCGATCCCGTAGACCTCGGCGCCGGTGTTGCGCTCGTTCGCGGCCGCCATCACCTGCCCGCGCACGAGCGGCGCGGCGCGGGTGACCGCCGGCAGATCGGCGATGCGCGCCGCCATCCCCTCGTAATCCTCGATCGCGCGGTCCATGCCACCCCGCGCGCCCGCCTCCGGCATGGCGTAGACGGTGACATGCGCGTTCGCACCAAGGATGGTGTCCACGAACTCCGCCCGGAAGCCCGAGCGCACGGCGAGCGTGGCGATCAGCGCGAAGACGGCGAGCGTGATGCCGATCAGGCTGATCCAGGTCATCACAGAGACGCCGCCCTCGGCGCGGCGCGCGCGCAGGTAGCGCCAGGCGATCATCCATTCGAAGGCGGCGAAGGGGGGCGGCGTGCGGGCCATGGACGCTCCGATCAGGGTGCGCGGACCTTCTCCCGAAGCCCCGGGAGGGTCAAGCGGGCGGGGCGCTCATCGGCCTTTATCGGAGCCTCTTCGCGCAGGGCGCGCGCCTTGCCGGCGGAGATCCTGGCGCAAGGGGCCGATGCGCCGGACGTCACCGCGCCGTCGCCCACAGGCCCGTCGGGCGCGCGCTGTGCCGCCCGTCCTGCGCCGCGATGCGCGAGCGCCGCGCGCCGTCAGGACAAGACACCGGCGCAGCCCTGTCCGCATCCGTCACCGCGTCGTGCGGTGCAGGCCCGCCCGCTCGCGCCATACGCCCGAGCGAGACGCGCCCGCGCGTCACACCGTTCAGCGCAGACCCGTCTCTTCGAGGAGCCCGAGGCGCTTGGCCTCGTAATAATAACCGCGCGCATACCACATGACGGCATCGTCGATGTCCCCGCCCGAGACGAGCCACGCGCCACGCAGGTAGCGGCCGGCGTATTTCAGGTTCACCTCCGGATCGAGCAGCGCGCGCGCCGGGCCCCGGTGGCCCATGCTGCGCGCCGTCGCGGGCAGGATCTGCATCAATCCGTAATACGGTCCGGCCGGGTTGAGCGCGTCTGCGCGGTAGTCGCTCTCACGCTGGATGACCCGGTGGACGAGCGCGGGCGGAATGTCGTGGCGATCCGCCCATTTGTTGACGAGACGGCGCATCTCCGGCGTCTCGCCGGGGTTGAGCGGCGCGCGCGTGGCGGCAGACATGGTCCCCACCTGCGCGCTGTCGCGCCCGCCCCCGCAGGCCGCGAGCGGCAAAAGGACGAGGCCGAGGATTGCGCGGCGGCTCGGATGGCGCATCGGGCCTCTCCCGTCAGTGATAGACAATACTGTACCGCGCGCGCCACCGCGGGGCAAACGCGGACCCGGCGCGCGGCGCGGACGGCGTCTTTCCGCTGTCAGCCGAAGCGCGGCGGGCGACCGGCGGCCTGCGCCGTCACCGCTTCCCTCTGGTCGGCACCGCCGATCAGCCCGGCTTGTTCGCGCGATTCGGCCATCAGCACCTCCGCGGCCGCCGCGCCGCTCTCCGCCAGGCCGATGAGCCGCTTGGCCGCGCGCACGGCGCTCGGGCTCCGCCCGGCAATCTCGTGCGCGAGCGCCTCCGCCGCGGCGAGGGGATCAGGCGCAAGCTCCGTCACGAGGCCGAGCCGCGCCGCCTCCTCGGCCGGGACGGGCCGCGCCGTGTAGGTCAGCCGCCGCAACGCATCGCTCCGCAGAAGGCGCGGCAGAAGGACCATGCCCCCCATATCCGGCACGAGGCCCCATTTCATTTCCATCACGGCGAGTTCGGCGTCCGGCGCGGCGATGCGGATGTCGGCGCCCGCCGCGATCTGAAGCCCGGCACCGTAGACAGGCCCCTGCAGCGCGGCGATCACCGGCACCGGCAGACGATGCCAGACGAGCGCGGCCTGCTGCCAGCGGTTCGCCGCGCCGTGCGTGCGCGGCAGGATCATCTCTTCGGGATCGCCCGCCGCCATCTCGGCGAAGCCCGCCACGTCGAGCCCCGCGCAGAAGGCGCGCCCCTCGCCCGCAAGCACGACGGCGCGCACGTCGGCGCGGTCGACCTCCGCGCCCGCCGCGATGATGGCCTCCAGCATCTCGGGATCGACGGCGTTGAGCTTCTCGGCCCGGGCGAGCGTGACGCGGGCGACATGCTCGGCGATCTCGACGCGGACGCGGGTCATGGGGCGGCCTCCTCTTCCGGTGTCATCATGGCGCGCCATGCAGGGGAAAACCAGCCGTCTTGCCCGGGCGCGCGCGCCGTGCCACACCTTCGCCCCATGACGTTTCCGCGCTTCACCCCGCTCCTCGAGAGCCTGCCCGCCACCGTTCCCTTCGTCGGTCCCGAGACGCAGGAGCGGGCCCGGGGCCGCCCCTTCGACGCGCGCCTCGGTGCGAACGAGAGCGTCTTCGGCCCCTCGCCCAGGGCAGTCGCCGCGATGCAGGAGGCCGCCGCCGACGCCTGGAAGTACGGCGATTCGACGAGCCACGACCTGCGCCACGCGCTCGCCGCGCATCACGGTGTCACGCCCGGGCACGTCATCGTCGGCGAGGGGATCGACGGGCTGCTCGGCTATCTTGTCCGGATGCTCGTCGCGCCCGGCGACGCGGTGGTGACCTCCGAGGGCGCCTATCCCACCTTCAACTACCACGTCGCGGGCTTCGGCGGGCGGCTCCACAAGGTGCCCTACCACAATGACCGCGAGGACCCCGAGGCACTCACCGCGCGGGCGGCAGCGGTGGACGCGAAGCTCCTCTACCTGTCCAACCCGGACAACCCGATGGGCACCTGGCACGGGCCGGAGACGGTTCTGGCGCTTCTCGACACGCTGCCCGCGGGCTGCCTGCTGGTCCTCGACGAGGCCTACATCGATTTCGCCCCCGCGGGCACGGCGCCCGCGATCGACCCGGACGACCCGCGCGTCATCCGGATGCGCACCTTTTCCAAGGGCTACGGCCTCGCCGGGGCGCGGGTGGGCTACGCACTCGCCGCGGCCCCGCTGATCGCGGCCTTCGAGAAGATCCGCAATCACTTCGGCATGACGCGCATGGCACAGGCGGGCGCGCTCGCCGCGCTCGGGGATCAGGATTGGCTCGCGCATGTGATCGCGGAGACGGCGAAGGGGCGGGACGGGATCGCGCGCATCGCGCGCGAGAACGGCCTCGCCACGCTGCCCTCGGCGACGAATTTCGTCGCGGTGGACTGCGGGCGCGACGGCGCCTTCGCCCGCCGGGTGCTCGAGGGGCTCGTCGCGCGCGGCGTCTTCGTGCGGATGCCGGGCGTCGCGCCGCTCGACCGCTGCATCCGCGTCGCCGCCGGTCGGCCCGAGGACCTCGCCCATCTCGCGCGTGCCCTGCCCGAGGCGCGCGCCGCCGCCGCCGAGGAGGCGCCGGCGGAGGGGTGACGCCGGAAGCGGCCCCTGGCCGCGCCCGCGCGCTTGGGGCCGCCGAAGTGCCGCGGCGGACGCGCCCGCCGGCGCGACGCAGGCCGGCCTTGACCCGATCCGCCCCGTCTAGGAAGACCACCCACGAAACGCGGGACACCGACACGACGGAGGAGCACGGCATGCGGCGCAAGCTCGCGGCAGGAAACTGGAAGATGAACGGCTCGCGCGCGGCGCTCGCCGAGATCGCGGTGCTCGCCGAGGCGTATCCCGCGCCGGCGTGCGAGATCGTGATCTGCCCGCCGGCGACGCTCCTCGCGCCGGCCGCCGCCCGCGCCGAGGGCACGGCGCTGCGCCTCGGCGGGCAGGATTGTCACCCCGAGCCCGCAGGCGCGCACACCGGCGACATCGCGGCGCCGATGCTCGGCGAGGCGGGCGCGGCCTACGTCATCCTGGGCCATTCGGAGCGCCGGGCCGACCATGGCGAGACGAGCGCGCTCGTGCGCGCGAAGGCCGCCGCCGCGAAGGCCGCGGGCCTCACCGCGATCGTCTGCGTCGGCGAAAGCCTCGCCGAGCGCGACGCGGGCGAGACACTCGCGGTCGTCGCCGCGCAGATGGCCCGCTCGATCCCCGACGACGCGACCGCGGAGGCGCTCGTCCTCGCCTACGAGCCGGTCTGGGCCATCGGCACCGGCCGCACGGCGACGCCCGCGCAGATCGGCGAGGTGCACGATGTCATGCGCGCCGAGCTCACCGCGCGCTTCGGCGCCGGGACGGGCGACGCCGTCCGCCTGCTCTACGGCGGCTCCGTGAAGGGCGCGAACGCCGCCGAGATCTTCGCCGTCTCCAACGTGGACGGGGCGCTCGTCGGCGGGGCGAGCCTGACGGCCGCGGAGTTCGGGCCCATCGTCGCCGCGCTGGAGGCCGCGGCGGCATGAGGCGCCGGCGGGCAGAGCTGGGCGCGCTCGGCGCGGCGCTGCGCGCCGGCGCCCTCGCGGCGGCGGCGGTCTGCCTGCTGCCGATGGTGGCCGTCGCGATCGCGGCCGCCACCGGATCGCTCGACACGCTCGCCCATCTCGCCGACACGGTGCTCTGGCGCTACACCTTCACCACGCTGCAACTCATCGTGCTGGTCGCCCTCGGCACGGCAGCGGTGGGCACCGGCGCGGCGTGGCTCGTGACGACGACGCGCTTTCCCGGCGTGCGCCTCTTCGAGGTGGCGCTGGCGCTGCCGCTGGCCTTCCCGGCCTACGTGATCGGCTACGCCTACACCGACTTCCTCGACCACCCCGGCGCGGTGCAGACGCTTCTGCGCGAGGTGACGGGCTGGGGCCCGCGCGCCTACTGGTTCCCGGAGGTGCGCTCCACGGGCGGCGCGGCGGTCATGCTGATCCTCGTGCTCTATCCTTACGTCTATCTCCTTGCCCGCGCGGCCTTCCTGCAGCAGTCGGCGACCGCGAACCTCGCCGCGCGCGCGCTCGGACAGGGGCCCTGGGGCGCCTTCTTCCGCGTCTCGCTGCCGATGGCGCGCCCGGCGATCGCGGGCGGCGTGCTGCTCGCGGTGATGGAGACCATCGCCGACTTCGGCACGGTGAGCTACTTCGGCGTGCAGACCTTCGCCGTCGGCATCTACCAGAGCTGGTTCGCCATGGCCGACCGCGCGGCGGCCGCGCAGCTCGCGCTCTGCCTGCTGGTCTTCGCGCTCTTCCTCGCCGTGCTGGAACGCGTCACCCGCGGCGACGCGCGCCACCACGACACCGGGCGGCGCCACGAGGCCCGCGCGGCAGTGCCGCTCACCGGCTGGGCGGCCTGGGCCGCGGTGGCGGTCTGCGGGGTGCCGGTGCTCTTCGGCTTCCTGCTGCCCGCGGGGCTTCTCCTGGAGATGGCGATCGGCTCCGGACAGGACCTGCTGTCGGACCGCTACCTCGGCTTCGTCCGCAATTCGGTCATCCTCGCCGGCACGGCAGCCGTCGTGACGGTGGGCGCGGCGGTCCTTCTCGGCGCCTACCAGCGGCTGGAACCCGGACGGCTCTCGACCGGCGCGGCGAGCGTCTCGCGGATCGGCTACGCGGTGCCGGGCGGCGTCATCGCGGTAGGCCTTCTCGTGCCCTTCGCGGCACTCGACAACGCGGTCGACGCCTTCATGGAGGCGCGCTTCGGCATCGACACCGGGCTTCTCTTCACCGGATCGATCTGGCTCCTCGTGGCGGCCTACACGATCCGCTTCATGGCCGCCGCGCTCAACACCTACGACGGCGGGCAGGCAAGCCTGAACACCAACATGGATGCCGTGGCGCGCACGCTCGGCGCGACGCCGGGTGCGCTCGTGCGTCGCGTGCACCTGCCGATCCTGCGGCCCTCCGTGCTGACCGCGCTTCTGATCGTCTTCGTCGACGTGATGAAGGAGCTGCCCGCCACGCTGATCATGCGGCCCTTCAACTTCGACACGCTCGCGGTGCAGGCCCACCGCCTCGCCGCCGACGAGCGTCTCGCGGGGGCCGCGGTGCCGAGCCTCGTGATCGTCGCCGTGGGTCTCCTGCCGGTCGCGCTCGTCTGTCGCTC
>NZ_JAWLFS010000159.1:0-7029 GCF_041685465.1 Rhodosalinus sp.
TCCTTGGCGAAGCCGTTGACGATCAGCGCCACGGCTTCTTCCTCGTCCATGCCGCGCGAGCGGCAATAGAAGAGCTGGTCGTCGTCCACCTTCGAGGTCGTCGCTTCGTGCTCCACGCGGCTCGAGTTGTTCTTCACCTCGATGTAGGGAACCGTGTGCGCGCCGCACCTGTCCCCGATCAGAAGCGAGTCGCACTGCGTGTAGTTGCGGCTGTTCTTCGCCTTCGGGTGCATCGAGACGAGCCCGCGGTAGGTGTTCGACGAGACCCCGGCGCTGATCCCCTTGGAGACGATGCGCGAGCGGGTGTTCTTGCCCAGATGCACCATCTTGGTGCCGGTGTCGGCCTGCTGGTGGTTGTTGGTGATGGCGATCGAGTAGAACTCGCCCTGGCTGTCATCGCCGCGCAGGATGCAGGAGGGATACTTCCAGGTCACGGAGCTGCCCGTCTCCACCTGCGTCCACATCACCTTGGAGCGGTCGCCGCGACAGTCGGCGCGCTTGGTGACGAAGTTGTAGATGCCGCCCTTGCCGTCCTCGTCGCCGGGGAACCAGTTCTGGACGGTGGAGTATTTCACCTCCGCGTCCTCCTCGGCGATGATCTCGACGACGGCCGCGTGCAGCTGGCTCTCGTCGCGCTGCGGCGCGGTGCAGCCTTCGAGGTAGCTCACGAAAGAGCCCTTGTCGGCGATGATGAGCGTGCGCTCGAACTGCCCGGTGTTCTCCGCGTTGATCCGGAAGTAGGTCGAAAGCTCCATCGGGCAGCGCACGCCCGGCGGCACGTAGACGAAGGACCCGTCCGAGAAGACCGCGCTGTTGAGCGTGGCATAGAAGTTGTCCGAGACCGGCACCACCGAGCCGAGGTACTTCTTCACGAGCTCGGGGTGCTCCTGGATCGCCTCCGAGATCGAGCAGAAGATCACGCCCGCCTTCTTCAGTTCCGCCTGGAACGTCGTGCCGACCGAGACACTGTCGAAGACCGCGTCCACGGCGACCTTCCGCTCGCCCTCGCGCGCTTCGGCCGGGGCCGCGTCCTCCGCGCCCTCGACCCCGGCGAGCACCATCTGCTCCTTCAGCGGGATGCCGAGCTTCGCGTAGGTCTCGAGGAGCTTCGGATCCACGTCGTCGAGCGACTTCGGCTTCTCCGCCATGCTCTTCGGACGGGCGTAGTAATACTGGTCCTGGAAGTCGATCGTCGGGTAATCGATGAAGGCCCACTCGGGCTCCTTCATCTGCAGCCAGCGCTCGTAGGCCTTGAGCCGCCAGTCGGTCATCCACTCAGGCTCGCCGTTCTTCTCCGAGATGAGGCGCACGATATCGGCCGTCAGGCCCTTCGGCGCGTAATCCATCTCGATGTCGGTTTCCCAGCCGTACTTGTACTTGCCGCCGACCTCGCGCACGGTCTCGACCGTCTCGCGGTCGACGCCTTCCTTCACGTCGAGCTTGTCCAATGCGCTCATCGTTCGTCTCCTCGGTCTGGTCGGGGCCGGCGGCCCGCTGACGCTTCTCGCTTCCACCCCCTGACAGGGGGTTACCTCATGTCCCCTCCGGGGCGCCCGACGGCCCGCTGTCGCAGGGCCGCCGCTCGATCGTCCCGACGCTCAGGCCGCGCGGGCCCGGTGCCGCTTCAGCGCGGCACCCCAGCGCTCCGCGAAGCGGTCGAGCTCCGCCCGCGTGACGCCGGGCCCGAAACTCACCCGCAGCGCGCTCGCCGCGACCGTCTCGTCGTGGCCCATGGCGCGCAGCACGCTGCTCGCCCGGACCTTTCCGCTGGAACAGGCGGACCCGGCCGAGACCGCGATCCCTGCAAGATCCATGGCCATCACCTGCGTCTCCCCCTTCCAGCCGGGCGTCGCGACGCAGACCGTGTTCGGAAGCCGCGGCGCCCCTTTCCCGACCAAAATAATCTGGTCCCCGAGGGCCTCAAGGTTTTTCTCTAGAATATTTCTAAGTTCCGCGACCCCGTCCCAGAGCCCCGCGTCCAGGTCGCGCCGCGCCGCCTCCGCCGCCGCGCCGAAGCCCGCGATCCCGGGGATGTTCTCGGTCCCCGAGCGCCGGCCCATCTCCTGCCCGCCGCCGCGGATGCGCGCCGCCACGTCGCGCCCCTGCCGCAGAAGGAGCGCGCCCACCCCCTTGGGCCCGCCGATCTTGTGCGCCGAGACGAAGGCCATCTCCACCCCCGTCTCCGACAGCCGGAGCGGCAGCTTGCCGAAGCCCTGCGTCATGTCCGAGACGGCGAGCCCCGCGGGCAGCTGCTGCACGACGCCCGTCTCCGAATTGCCGAGCTGCAGCGCCGACCGGGCCGGATCGGTGACCGTCACGCGCCCGTCGCCGTCCACCGGCAGCCCCTCCTCGACCCAGGCGCGCACCGCGTCGTGCTCGATGCCCGCGCCGAGAAGACCGCGCCCCGCGCAGGCCAGCGCCGCCGCCTCCGTCGCCCCGGAGGTGAAGACGAGGTCGTAGCCCTCGCCCCCGATCGCCTCGAGCACCTGCGCCCGCGCCCGCTCGACCGCCGCCTTCGCCGCGCGGCCCTCGTCATGCACCGAGGACGGGTTGCCGATCAGGTCGAGCGCACCGGCCACCGCCTGCCGCGCCTCCGGGCGCAGCGGCGCCGTCGCGTTCCAGTCGAGATAGACCCGGCTCATCCCCGTGCCTCCTCGCGGCCCATCATCTTGGCGAAAATACTCCGGGGGAGTCGCGCCGGACGGCGCGACGGGGGCAGCGCCCCCCGACACGGCCCGCCGTATGCGCTCACTCGTCCACCACCGAGAAAAGATCCGGCACCGCCGGGCACGGCGCGAGCGTGTTGTTCACCACGTCCGAGAGCCGCGTCTGGTGCAGGAAGACATAGACCTGCGCCGAGAGGCTCTGCCAGAGGCGGTTCGTCAGCGACTGCGCCTTGGTCCCCGAAAGCCCGCCGGTCGCGCCGAGCCCCTTCTGCATGGCGTCCACGGTCTCGTCGACGGCCGAGAGCACCTCGACCACGCGGATCTCGGAGGCCGGCCGCGCGAGCCGGTAGCCCCCGCCGGGCCCGCGCACCGAGGTCACCAGCCCCGCCCGGCGCAGCCGCACGAAGAGCTGCTCGAGGTAGGGCAGCGAGATCGCCTGCCGCTTCGCGATGTCGCCGAGGCTCACCAGCGCGTCCTCCGGCTGAAGCGCGATGTCCGCCAGCGCCACCATCGCGTATCGCCCCTTCGTGCTGAGCTTCACCGCCCGCCCCCTTCCCGTCTCGGAATATTGACCGCGCGTGCCGCAGTGCTTAGTTGCCTCTGGGCCCAGCGCACACTGATTAGAATAGTTCTAAGAAGGTACGGCCGTCCCGTCAACGATTCCGTCCGCCCCAGCAGGAGCCACAAGACCCAATGCCCGAGGTCATCTTTCCCGGTCCCGAGGGCCGTCTCGAAGGCCGATACCACCCGCAGAAGGACCGCGACGCGCCGATCGCGCTGATGCTGCATCCGCATCCGCAGTTCGGCGGCACGATGAACAACAAGGTCGTCTACAACCTTCATTATGCCTTTCACCGGATGGGCTTCACCGTCCTGCGCTTCAACTTCCGCGGCGTGGGCCGCAGCCAGGGCGAATACGACCAGGGGGTGGGCGAGCTCTCCGACGCGGCCTCCGCGCTCGACTACCTGCAGTCTATGAACCAGAATTCCAAGCACTGCTGGGTCGCGGGCTTCTCCTTCGGGGCCTGGATCGGGATGCAGCTCCTGATGCGCCGGCCCGAGATCACGGGCTTCATCTCGGTCTCGCCGCCGGCGAACATGTACGATTTCTCGTTCCTTGCGCCCTGCCCCTCGTCCGGGCTCCTGATCAACGGGACGGCCGACCGCGTCGCGCCGCCCTCGGACACCGCCACGCTGGCCTCCAAGCTTCAGGAACAGAAGGGCATCACCGTCAGCCACGACGAGGTCGAGGGCGCGGGCCATTTCTTCGAGGGCGAGCACATGGAGACGATGATCGAGACGGTCACCGACTACGTGAAGCGCCGCCTGACGGAAACGACGCGATGATCGGGGGACGCCGATGGGGGTGACGGAGGACCTGGCCGACGCGCTGGCGCGCGACGCGATCGAGGCGGCCGACGAGCTCGGCGACGACCGGCTCGTCAACGAGTTGGCCGAGGCGCTCGGCGCCACCTCCTCGACCACGCAGGAGGCCTTCATGACCTCGGTGCGCGTGCGTCTCGCCGAGCGGCGCGCGCGCCGGCTCCTGGAGCAGAAGCGCGCCGCCGGCCGCGGCGGCGGCTGACGCCGCCGCCCAAGGCGCTTCCAAGCGCCTTGGCCAAGCCCGCTTGGCGTCACTCCGCGGCGACCGCCTCGGCCTTCTTCGCGAGATCCTGCGCGATGGCGAAGGCGCCGCGCACGCGCTCCTTCTCGCTCGTCCAGTCCCGCCGCACCACGACCTTGTTGTCCTTGACCTTGGCGAGGCCGTTCTGCGCCTTGATGAACTCCACGAGACCCTCCGGGTTCGGAAAGCGGTCCTCGTGGAACTGCACGGTGGCCCCCTTCGGCCCGCCGTCGAGCTTGGCGATATGGGCGCGCTTGCACATGGCCTTGATGCGCACCACCACGAGGAGCGTGTTCACCTCCCGCGGGAGCTCGCCGAAGCGGTCGATGAGCTCGGCGGCGAAGCCCTCGAGCTCGACCTTGGTCGTCAGCGACGAGAGCCTGCGATAGAGCCCGAGCCGCACGTCGAGGTCGGGCACGTAGTCCTCGGGGATCAGCACCGGCACGCCGAGGTTGATCTGCGGCGCCCATTGCTCGCCCGTCTCCGCGATCCCCTCGGCCTCGCCCGAGCGGATCTTGCCGATCGCCTCTTCCAGCATCGACTGGTAAAGCTCGAAGCCCACGTCGCGCATCTGGCCCGACTGCTCCTCGCCGATGAGGTTGCCCGCGCCGCGCAGGTCGAGATCCTGGCTCGCCAGCGTGAAACCCGCGCCGAGCGCGTCGAGGCTGCCCAGCACGCGCAGGCGTTTCTCGGCCTGCGGCGTGAGCGGCGCACGCGGCTTGGTGGTGAGATAGGCGTAGGCCCGCGTCTTGGCGCGCCCCACCCGCCCGCGGATCTGGTAGAGCTGCGCCAGGCCGAAGCGGTCGGCGCGGTGGATCACCATCGTGTTCGCCGTCGGGATGTCGAGGCCCGATTCCACGATCGTCGTCGCCAGCAGCACGTCGTACTTGCCGTCGTAGAAGGCGTTCATCCGGTCGTCGAGCTCGCCCGCCGCCATCTGCCCGTGCGCGATGACGAAGCTCACTTCCGGCACCTGTTCGTGCAGGAACGTCTCCATCTCGGGCAGGTCGGCGACACGGGGGACGACGAAGAAGCTCTGCCCGCCGCGGTAGTGTTCGCGCAGGAGCGCCTCGCGCACGGTGACCGCGTCGAACTCGCCGACATAGGTGCGGATCGACAGCCGATCCACGGGCGGCGTGCCGATCACCGAGAGATCGCGCACCCCCGAAAGCGCCATCTGCAGCGTCCGCGGGATCGGCGTCGCCGTCAGCGTCAGCACATGCACATCGGAACGGAGCTGCTTGAGGCGCTCCTTGTGCCCGACGCCGAAGCGCTGCTCCTCGTCCACGATCAGCAGGCCGAGGTCGGAAAACTTCACCGACTTCGACAGCAGCGCATGCGTGCCCACCACGATGTCCACCGTCCCGTCGGCGAGGCCCGCGCGCGTCGCCGTCGCCTCACGGCTCGTGACGAAGCGCGAGAGCGCGCGCACCTCCAGCGGGAAGCCCCGGAAGCGGTCGCGGAAGCTCTGCGCGTGCTGGCGGGCGAGCAGCGTCGTCGGCGCGATCACCGCGACCTGCCGGCCCTGCATCGCCGCGACGAAGGCCGCGCGCATCGCCACCTCGGTCTTGCCGAAGCCCACGTCGCCGCAGATCAACCGGTCCATCGGGCGCCCGGCCTCGAGGTCGCCGAGCACGTCCTCGATGGCGCGCATCTGGTCCTCGGTCTCCTCGTAGGGAAAGCGCGCGCAGAACGCCTCCCAGGCGTGGTCCTGCGGCTCCAGCACCGGCGCCTTCCTGAGCTCGCGCTCGGCGGCGATGCGGATGAGCCGCTCGGCGGTCTCGCGGATGCGCTCCTTCATGCGCGCCTTGCGCGCCTGCCAGGCGCCGCCGCCGAGCTTGTCGAGCAGGCCTTCCTCGTGGCCGTAGCGCGTCAGCAGCTCGATGTTCTCGACCGGCAGGTAGAGCTTCGCGCCCTCGGCGTATTCGAGCACCAGGCACTCGTGCGCCGCACCCGCCGCGGTGACGACCTCGAGCCCCTTGTAGCGCCCGATCCCGTGCTCGACGTGAACGACCAGATCGCCCGGCGAGAGCGATTGAGCCTCGGTCAGGAAGTTCTCGGCCCGCCGGCGTTTCTTCGCGCCCCGGATCAGCCGGTCGCCGAGCACGTCCTGCTCGGAGATCACGGTCAGCCCCGGCCGGGTGAAGCCCTGCTCCAGCGGCCAGACGGCGAGGTGCAGCCCCGCCTTGCCGATGCGCGTGGCGTCGGTCACGGGGATCGCCCCGGCCAGCCCCTCGTCCTCCAGAAGCCCGTCGAGACGCTCGCGCGCGCCCTCGGAATAGGAGGCGACGACGACCGGCCCCTCCTGGAGTCTTGCGTGAATGTGCTCCGCCAGAACGCTGAAAAGATTTATATTCTCGTTCTGCCGCTCAGGCGCGAAACTGCGCCCGATGCGCCCGCCCGCGTCCGTCACGCCCGGCCCCGAGGGCTGCGGCAGGGGATGGAACTGCGCCACCCGCCGCGCGCCGAGCGCGGTCTCCAGAGCGCCCTCGTCGAGATAGAGGCGCTCCGGCGGGACCGGCTTGTAGACCGTGTCGAAGCGATCCTTGCGGGTCATCGCCTCCTGGCGCGCCTCGTACTGGTCGGTCACGCTTTCCCACCGGCTGCGGTGCGCCGCGCCGGCCTGATCGTCGAGGCAGACGGGCGCCTGCGGCAGGTAGTCGAAAAGCGTCTCCAGCCGGTCGTGGAAGAAGGGCAGCCAGTGCTCGGCCCCCTGCGGCTTGCGTCCCGCGCTGACGG
>NZ_JAWLFS010000160.1:0-6971 GCF_041685465.1 Rhodosalinus sp.
CCGTTGGAGATGGTGAAGGTGCCGCCCTGCATCTCGGCCATGGAGAGCTTGCCGTCGCGGGCGCGCCTGGCCTTCTCGGCCATTTCCTTTTCCAGCTCGGCGAAGGACTTGGCGTGGGCGTCGCGGATCACCGGCACGACGAGGCCCTGCGGCGTGCCGGTGGCCACGCCCATGTGCACGAAGTTCTTGTAGACGATGTCGGTGCCGTCGATCTCGGCGTTGACCTCCGGCACTTCCTTCAGCGCGTGGGCGCAGGCCCGGGCGAAGAAGGACATGAAGCCGAGGCGCACGCCGTGCTTCTTCTCGAAGAGGTCCTTGTAGTCGGAGCGCAGGTCCATGACCGCCTTCATGTCCACCTCGTTGTAGGTGGTCAGCATGGCGGCGGTGTTCTGCGCGTCCTTGAGGCGGCGCGCGATGGTCTGGCGCAGGCGGGTCATCTTGACCCGCTCCTCGCGGGCGGCGTCCTCGGCCGGGACCGGCGCGCGCGGGGTCTGCGCCGGTTCGGCCGCGGGGGCCGGGGCGGGGGCGGCCGCGGCGCCGGAGGTGGTGCCGGAGGTGGCGGCCCTGGCGACGTCCTCCTTCATGACGCGGCCGTCGCGGCCCGAGCCCGCGACCTGATCGCGCGAGAGGCCGGCCTCGGCCATCGCCTTCTTCGCGGCGGGGGCGTCCTCGACGTCGCCGCGGCCCGCACTGCCGGCGGGCGCTTCGGCCGGGGCCGCTTCGGTCGTTTCGGTCGTTTCGGTGGGGCCGGCGGCCGCGTCCTCACCGCTCGCGATGGTGGCGAGCTGCGCACCGGCCTCGACGGTCGCGCCCTCCTCGGCGAGGATCGCGGAGAGCATGCCGGCGGCGGGCGCGGGCACCTCGACCGAGACCTTGTCGGTCTCGAGCTCGCAGAGCATCTCGTCGGCCTCGACGGCGTCGCCCACCGTCTTGAACCAGGTGGAGACGGTGGCCTCGCTCACGCTCTCGCCGAGGGCGGGGACCATGACGTCCACCGTCGCGCCGCCCGCCGCCGGGGCCTTGCCCTCGGACGGTGGCTTGCCGCTGCCGGCCGCGGCGGAGGGCCGCGGCTCGGGCGTGACGGAGCCGGCCTCGCCCGCCTCGGCGATGTTGGCGAGGAGCGCGTCGACGCCGACGGTCTGCCCTTCCTCGGCGACGATGTCGGCGAGCACGCCGGCCGCCGGGGCGGGCACCTCGACGGTCACCTTGTCGGTCTCGAGTTCGCAGAGCATCTCGTCCTCGGCCACGCTGTCGCCCGGCTTCTTGAACCAGGTGGCGACGGTGGCCTCGGTGACGCTTTCCCCAAGGCTGGGCACGCGGACTTCGGTTGTCATTCTCTTACCCTTCGATCGTGAGCGCCTGATCGACAAGCGCGTCCTGCTGTTTCTTGTGCTGCGAGGCGAGGCCGGTGGCCGGCGAGGCGGAGGCGGGCCGGCCGACGTAGCGCGGCCGCGCGTGTGCCGCGCCGATGCGGCCGAGCACCCATTCGAGGTTCGGCTCCATGAAGGTCCAGGCGCCCTGGTTCTTGGGCTCCTCCTGACACCAGATCATCTCGGCGCTCTTGAAGCGTTCGAGTTCCTTGACGACGGAATGCGCCGGGAAGGGATAGAACTGCTCGACGCGCAGGAGGTAGACGTCGTCGATGCCGCGGCGGTCGCGCTCCTCGAGCAGGTCGAAGTAGACCTTGCCGGAGCACATCACCACGCGGCGGATCTCGGCGTCGGGCTTGAGCGCGGTCTCGGAGTGGCCCTTCTCGGCGTCGTCCCAGAGCACGCGGTGGAAGGAGGCGCCGGTCAGGAAATCCTCCCTGTCCGAGATCGCGAGCTTGTGGCGCAGGAGCGACTTGGGCGTCATCAGGATCAGCGGCTTGCGGAAGCTGCGATGGATCTGCCGGCGCAGGATGTGGAAGTAGTTCGCCGGCGTGGTGCAATTGGCGACGATCCAGTTGTCCTGCCCGCATTGTTGCAGGAACCGCTCAAGCCGGGCGGAGGAGTGCTCCGGGCCCTGGCCCTCGAAGCCGTGCGGCAGCAGGCAGACGAGGCCGGACATCCGCAGCCACTTGGATTCGCCCGAGCTGATGAACTGGTCGAACATGATCTGCCCGCCGTTGGCGAAATCGCCGAACTGCGCCTCCCACATGGTGAGCGCATTGGGCTCGGCCAGCGAGAAGCCGTATTCGAAGCCCAGCACCGCGTATTCGGAAAGCATCGAGTCGATCGCCTCGAAGCGGGCCTGCCCCTCCATGATGTGATTGAGCGGGAAATGCCGCTCCTCGGTGTTCTGATCGACGAGGGCCGAGTGGCGCTGCGAGAAGGTGCCGCGGATCGAGTCCTGCCCCGACAGGCGCACCGGATAGCCTTCGGTGAGGAGCGAGCCGAAGGCGAGCGCCTCGGCGGTCGACCAGTCGAAGCCGCGCCCGGTCTCGAACATCTTCGACCGCGCCTCGATCAGCCGGCCCACCGTGCGGTGCAGGTTGAAGCCCTCGGGCACACGGGTGAGCGCCTTGCCCACGCGCTGCATCGTCTCCTCGGAGATCGCGGTCTCGCCCCGCTGGTAGGTCTCGCCCTTCGGGTCGAGATGGCTCCACCGTCCGTCGAGCCAGTCGGCCTTGTTGGGCTTGTAGCTCTTGCCGGCCTCGAACTCGTCGTTGAGGAAGGCCTGGAACTTGGCCTTCATGTCCTCGACCTCGCCCTCGGGGATCAGGTCGTCCTTCACCAGCCGCTCGGTGTAGTGGCTGAGCGTCGTCTTGTGGCTCTTCACCGCCTTGTACATCAGCGGGTTGGTGAACATGGGCTCGTCGCCCTCGTTGTGGCCGAAGCGGCGGTAGCAGAAGATGTCGATGACGACGTCCTTGCCGAACTTCTGCCGGAACTCGGTGGCCACCTTCGCGGCATGCGTCACCGCCTCCGGGTCGTCGCCGTTCACGTGGAAGATCGGCGCCTCGACCATCAGCGCGATATCCGTGGGATAAGGCGAGGAGCGCGAGAAGTGCGGCGCCGTGGTGAAGCCGATCTGGTTGTTCACCACGAGATGGATCGTGCCCCCCGTGCGGTGGCCCTTGAGCCCGGAGAGCCCGAAGCACTCGGCCACCACGCCCTGCCCGGCGAAGGCGGCGTCGCCGTGCAGCAGGACCGAGAGGACCTCCTTGCGATCGGCGTCGTGGCGCTGGTCCTGCTTGGCCCGCGCCTTGCCGAGGACCACCGGGTTCACCGCCTCGAGGTGCGAGGGGTTCGCCGTCAGCGAGAGGTGGACCGAGTTTCCGTCGAAGGTCCGGTCGGAGGAGGCGCCGAGGTGGTATTTCACGTCCCCCGAGCCGTCCACGTCCTCGGGCTTGAAGCTGCCGCCCTGGAACTCGTTGAAGATCGCGCGGTAGGGCTTGCCCATCACGTTGGCCAGCACCGAGAGCCGCCCGCGGTGGGGCATGCCGATCACGATCTCCTCGACGCCGAGGGCGCCGCCCCGCTTGATGATCTGCTCCATCGCGGGGATCAGGCTTTCGCCCCCGTCGAGGCCGAAGCGCTTGGTGCCCATGTACTTGACGTGCAGGAACTTCTCGAAGCCCTCGGCCTCCACGAGCTTGTTCAGGATCGCGCGCCGGCCCTCGCGGGTGAATTTCACCTCCTTGCCGTAGCCCTCGATCCGCTCCTTCAGCCAGGCGGACTGCTCGGGGTCGGAGATGTGCATGAACTGCAACGCGAAGGTGCCGCAGTAGGTGCGCTTCACCAGATCGACGATCTGGCGCATCGAGGCGACCTCGAGGCCGAGCACGTTGTCGATGAAGATCGGCCGATCCATGTCGGCCTCGGTGAAGCCGTAGGATTTCGGGTCGAGCTCCGGGTGCTCGGTCTGCCCGTGCAGGCCGAGCGGATCGAGATCGGCGGCGAGGTGGCCGCGGATGCGGTAGGCGCGGATCAGCATCAGCGCGCGCACCGAGTCGAGCACCGCGCGCTTGACCTGCTCGTCGGTGACCTTGACGCCGTGCGCCTCGGCCTTGTCGCGGATCTTCTCGCCCGCCGCCTGCGCTTCCCGGGCGGCCTCGGGCCACTGGAAGTCGAGGGCATGGGTGATCTCGTCGCCCGGTTGCGGCGGCCAGTCGCGCCGCGCCCAGGAGGGACCATGCGCCTCGCGCCGCACGTCGCGCTCGGCGTCGCCGAGCCCTTCGAAGAACGCCTTCCAGCCCTCGTCCACCGCCGAGGGGTCCTCGGCGTAGCGGGCGTAGAGCTGTTCGAGATAGGCGGCGTTGTGCCCCTGCATGAAGCTGGAGGCCTTGAAGCTGTCGTTCGAGGATTGATCGGTCATGGCGTCCTCTTGTGCAGAGCGAAGGGGCTGTGGGGGCGTGTCATGCTGTGGCCTCCACCGGCGCGGGGCCGAAGCGGTTGGGACCGGGCTCGGAGGGGCGCGTGAGCCACCAGATCACGAGAAAGGGCGAGAGGATGAAAACGATCGCCGCGATCCCGAGCACGAGCCCCGCGAGATCGGTGAAAATCGCCCCGACCCCGCCGGCGACGAGCGGATCGAGACCGCGGGCGAAGGCCGCGAAGCTGGCGATGCCCGCCATCACGATCAGCGGATAGACGAGATGCAGCCCCGAGCGCCCGCTGTCGTGCATCCGCCGCCAGCCGGCGGCGAGGAGCGGCGGCATCATCCCCAGCGTGAAGAGCCCCGACAGGACCGAGGGCGCGCGCGCGTCCGAGGCGCCCGGGGCGACGGCCCCGCGCCTGGCCCCGAAAAGGACGTCGTCCACGGCGCCGAGCACCAGATCGCCGAGCACGACGAAAAGCGCGAACCACCAGTATTCCGATCGAGGCGCACGGCCCGAGAAGGTCACGTAGTTCCGAAGGCAGGTCTTCACCGCGTCGCCGAAGCTCATGGGCGCGCCTCCCGCTCCGGCCGCACGCGCGGCTCCGGGCCATAGGCGTTGCGTCCCCGCTCGCTCGGCCGCGTCAGCCACCAGAGGATGAGCAGCGAGGCCACGAGCTGCGCCACGAGCAGAAGCCCGGCGAGCGCGACCCCGGCGCCGAGCCCGAGCCCCGCGGCCTCCGGCCCACCGATGGCGAGGACGGCGGTCATCTCGAAGCCGACGAGGAAAAGCACCGCGAGTGAAATCAGCATCGGAATCAGCAGATACCATCCCGGCCGCCCCGTGTCGTGCATCCGTCGCCACCCCGCGGCGAGCAGCGGCACGAACATCGCGACGCTCCAGAGCGGGCCGAGGATTTGCGTCTCGGGGGCGTCCGGCGCCCCGAAGCCGAAGAGCACGCCATCGATCAGGTCGGTCACGATGCCGCCGAGCACGACGAAGAGGAAGAACCACCAGTACTCGGGCCGCCGTGCGCGCCCCGAGAAGGTGGCGTAGTTCCGCAGACAGTGACGGACGGCCCGGGCAAAGGTCATGCGGCCCCCTGTTTCATCGGCTGCGCGTCGAGCGGCGATATCCCGTCAGCTCCGTTGCGCCGCGGTGCGTGCACGGCTAGCGTCGCGCAGCAAGCGCGTCGGAGGGTGGTGTGGACGGCAGGGATTACCTCATAATTCTCGGCGCACCCAAATGCGGCACGACGAGTCTTGCCGGGTGGATGGCGCAATGGCCCGAGACCGCCGTGGCCCGTGGCAAGGAAACGCTGTATTTCACGGACTACACCGCGCGATCCTGGACCGGTCCGGGTGCAGGATACGCGGCGCATGACGGTGGTACCGACGAGGGCTTCCGCGCCCGGTTCGATCATGCCCCGAACGCCGCTCTTCGCGTGGAAGCGTCGACCGACAACCTGTCCTGCCCGTTGGCACCCGAGCGTATTGCACGTTTCTCCCGTCGGCCGGACGTCGGACGCGTGCGTCTTGTCGCCGTCGTGCGCGACCCGGTGGACAGGATCGTGTCCGAATTCGAGCACACGCTTCGGTTGGGCTGGCAGGGCCGCAGCCTGATGCGATCTCTCCGCCGCGAGCCCGGACGCGTGGCCTCCATGCACAACCCGCTGTTCTGGCATCTCTATCGATCGCGCTACGCCGAGCAGATCGCGCGCTTTCGCCGCGAGTGCCCTGATCTGGACCTGCTCATTCTCGATTATCACCGGCTGGGAGAACCCGAGGTCCTGCGTCGGCTTGCCTGCTTCGCAGGTCGCGCGTCCAGCCAGATTCCGGATCGCCTCGAACGCCGCAACGCGCGTCACGTGGTGGCGCGTCCCCAGGCGCAGGCGGTGTTGCGGAAGGGGGCGCTCGTGCGGGCCGGACGCATGGTCGTGCCCCCGTCCCTGCGCAAGCGTGTGCGCGCGGCGCTGCTGGGGGGAGCGGCCCCGCGCTATGAGCCCACGCCGCGGGAACGCGCCTTCATTCTCGACGGATTGGCGGAGGACATTGCCGCCAGCGTCGCGGATCCCGAGATCCCGACGGATTGCTGGACCTGCCTCGACGACAGCAGGGTGGCGTAAGGCGCACGGCCGGTGGCCGCACTGCCTTAGGGGGTCCTGACCCGCGCGCCATTCTGCGATCTGTCGTGTCACCGTCGAGGTGTTCCCCGTCTCGTGGCTGCCACGGGAGGCGACGCCGGATTGCCTCCCGCCTCAGCCGATGGCCTTCAGCACAGCTTCGCCGAGCCCGGCCGGGCTGTCGGCGACGGTGATACCGGCGGATTTCATCGCCTCGATCTTGTCCTCGGCGCCGCCCTTGCCGCCGGCGACGATGGCGCCCGCGTGGCCCATGCGCCGTCCCGGCGGTGCCGTGCGGCCCGCGATGAAACCGGCCGTGGGCTTCCAGCGGCCCTTCTTCTTCTCGCTCGCGAGGAAGTCCGCCGCGTCCTCCTCGGCCGAGCCGCCGATCTCGCCGATCATGATGATCGCCTCCGTCTCGTCGTCGGCGAGGAACCACTCGAGCACCTCGATGTGTTCCGTCCCCTTGATCGGATCGCCGCCGATGCCGACGCAGGTGGACTGTCCGAGGCCGACGTCGGTCGTCTGCTTCACGGCCTCGTAGGTCAG
>NZ_JAWLFS010000161.1:0-6919 GCF_041685465.1 Rhodosalinus sp.
GTCTGGGCCGGCGGCGACTGCGCCGCGGGCGGCGACGACCTGACCGTGACGGCGGTGGCCGAGGGCCGCGATGCCGCCGAGGACATCCACGCGGCGCTGGTGCGCTGACGCGCGCGCCGTCCGACAGGGAGACAAGCAGAATGGCCAATCTCGCGACCGACTTCGTCGGGATCAAATCCCCCAACCCCTTCTGGCTCGCCTCCGCGCCGCCGACGGACAAGGAATACAATGTCCGGCGCGCCTTCGACGCGGGCTGGGGCGGCGTCGTCTGGAAGACGCTCGGCCTCGATCCGCATATCGTGAACGTCAACGGCCCGCGCTACGGCGCGGTCTGGGGGCCGGACCGGCGGCTTCTGGGGATGAACAACATCGAGCTCATCACCGACCGCCCGCTCGAGACGAACCTCGAGGAGATCAAGGCGGTCAAGCGCGACTATCCCGACCGCGCGATGATCGTCTCGCTCATGGTGCCCTGCGAGGAGGAGCCCTGGGCCTGGATCCTGAAGAAGGTCGAGGAGACCGGCGCCGACGGGGTGGAGCTCAACTTCGGCTGCCCGCACGGCATGAGCGAGCGCGGCATGGGCTCGGCCGTGGGACAGGTTCCCGAGTACATCGAGATGGTGACCCGCTGGTGCAAGGCGAACACCCGGATGCCGGTGATCGTGAAGCTCACGCCGAATGTCGCGGACATCCGCAAGCCCGCCGCTGCGGCGCATGCCGGCGGCGCGGACGCTGTGAGCCTGATCAACACGGTGAACTCGATCACAGGGGTCGATCTCGACCTCTTCGCGCCGGAGCCCACGATCGACGGCAAGGGCGCGCACGGCGGCTATTGCGGACCGGCCGTGAAGCCCATCGCGCTCAACATGGTGGCCGAGATCAAGCGCACCGCCGAGATCGGGCGCCTGCCGGTGAGCGGCATCGGCGGCGTCACGACATGGCGCGACGCGGCGGAGTTCCTCGCCCTCGGCGCGGGCAACGTGCAGGTCTGCACCGCGGCGATGACCTACGGCTTCAAGGTCGTGGAGGAGATGATCTCGGGCCTCTCGCAGTATCTCGACGAGAAGGAGATGGACTCGGTCCAGGATCTCGTCGGGCGCGCGGTGCCGAACGTGGTCGACTGGCAGGAGCTCAACCTCAACTACGTCACCAAGGCGCGCATCGACCAGGACACCTGCATCAAGTGCGGCCGTTGCTTCGCGGCCTGCGAGGACACGAGCCACCAGGCGATCAGCATGTCGCCCGACCGCGTGTTCGAGGTGATCGACGCCGAATGCGTGGCCTGCAACCTCTGCGTCAACGTCTGCCCGGTGGAGGACTGCATCACCATGGTCCGCATGCCGGCGGGCGAGACGGACCCGCGCACCGGCAAGGTGGTGCGCGACGACTACGCCAACTGGACGACGCATCCGAACAACCCGGCGGCCGAAGCCGCGGAGTGAGACCGGCGCTGCCATTTTTCGTACGAAAAATGGCAGCGCCCCCGCCCGGGGCTTCGGAGATTTTTCGTACGAAAAATCTCCCCCGCGGCGCGCGTTCAGCAGACGACGCGCATCTGGCCCGGGTTGCAGATGATGACGAACTGCCCGCCGCACTCGATCAGGTGAAAGCCGCGGGCGCGCACCTCCGCGACGAGCGCCTCGCGCCCGACCTCGCGCTCCACGTCGCGGACCGAGCGTCGCAGCACGCCGCCGCGCCGGGCCGCCTTCGCCGCGAAAAGCCGGTGCAGCCAGGCCGTGTTGCGCCGCGGCGGGAGAGAGCCATCGTCCAGCATGCCGCGCAGGCTGCCCGACGACGGTAAAGCCTGGCTTAACCGGCCTCAGGCGCGAGGAGCTTGCGGAACATGCCCTCGACATGCGCCGCCGCGTCGTCCCAGACGTCGCCCTCGGGCATCAGCACGGCGATCTGCGCCTCGAAATCGGCGTAGTGCTGCGTCGTCGCCCAGATCGACATGATCAGGTGGCGCGGCTCCACGGGGGCGAGGCGCCCCTCGTCCACCCAGCGCGCGATCAGCGCCGCCTTCTCGTCCACCAGCGGCTTCAGAC
Organism: Rhodosalinus sp.; assembly: GCF_041685465.1. NCBI lineage: Bacteria > Pseudomonadati > Pseudomonadota > Alphaproteobacteria > Rhodobacterales > Paracoccaceae > Rhodosalinus > Rhodosalinus sp. The sequence goes on from NZ_JAWLFS010000161.1 coordinate 2,046, forward strand.
CGTGCTCGAGGTGCGGGCGCATGCGGGGCGCGCCCTGCACGATCTCGTTCGCGAAGAGGCGGCTTTCGCGCGGGTATTCCCGGCTCATCTCCAGCTTGCGGCGGATGTAGCGCAGAAGCTCGTCCAGCGGCTCGCCCTCCGGGTCGAGGCGGCGCAGCGGCTCGACCCAGGTCTCCATCATCGCGTTCAGGAGCGTGACGTGGATCGCCTCCTTCCCGTCGAAATAGTAGAGGATGTTCGGCTTCGAGAGCCCCGCCGCCTGCGCGATCTGGTCGAGCGTCGCGCCGCGGTAGCCCTCCACCGAGAACACGTCGAGCGCCGCTTCGAGGATGCGGCGGCGATTGCGCGTCTGGATGCGGCTCGGCTTCTTGGCGGGCGTGTCGGCCGGTCTCTGCATGCCTCTGGTGGCGCCTTGTGCAGGAATTGATCCGCTTTCGTCTCGCGTGGCCCGTGGGCACCGTCAATCCTTGACAGGGTGCGGGGGCATTGCAATCGTGGATTTACCAAATGGTCAAAAGCCGGAGCCGCCGCGCGATGCGCAGGCGGCCAGCCAACGGGGAGAGCATGCACATGGCCGCACCGGGCGAGAACCTGCGGATCGACGCGGACCGTCTCTGGGACAGCCTCATGGAAATGGCGCGGATCGGGCCCGGCGTCGCCGGCGGCAACAACCGGCAGACGCTGACCGACGCGGACGCCGAGGGGCGCACCCTGTTTCAGCGCTGGTGCGAGGACGCCGGCCTCACGATGGGGCTCGACACGATGGGCAACATGTTCGCCCGGCGCGAGGGGGCGGACCCCGAGGCGCTGCCGGTCTACGTGGGCTCCCATCTCGACACGCAGCCCACGGGCGGCAAGTACGACGGCGTGCTCGGCGTGCTCGGCGGGCTGGAGGTCATCCGCACCATGAACGATCTGGGCATCCGCACGAAGCACCCGATCGTCGTGACCAACTGGACCAACGAGGAGGGCACCCGCTTCGCCCCCGCCATGCTGTCGTCCGGAGTCTTCGCGGGGGTGCACGACGAGCAATGGGCCTACGACCGGACCGATGCGGAGGGCCGGCGCTTCGGCGACGAGCTCGAGCGCATCGGCTGGCAGGGCGAGGAGCCGGTGGGCGCGCGCCCGATGCATGCCTTCTTCGAGCTGCACATCGAACAGGGGCCCATCCTCGAGGCCGAGGGCAAGGACGTGGGCGTCGTCACCCACGGGCAGGGCCTTTCCTGGACGCAGGTGACGATCACCGGCAAGGACGCGCACACGGGCTCCACCCCGATGCCGATGCGCAGGAACGCCGGGCTCGGCATGGCGCGGGTGCTGGAACTGGTGGAAGAAATCGCGCTGAGCCATGCGCCGCACGCGGTCGGCGCGGCCGGTCATATCGACGTCTACCCGAACTCGCGCAACGTGATCCCGGGCAAGGCGGTCTTCACGGTCGATTTCCGCTCGCCCGAGCTTGCCGTCATCAAGGACATGGAGGCGCGCCTGCGCGCCGGGGCGGAGAAGATCTGCGCGGACATGGGGCTCGAGGTCGCATTCGAGAAGGTGGGCGGCTTCGACCCGGTGGAATTCGACGCGGACTGCGTGCAGGCGGTGCGCGACGCGGCCGAGCGCCTCGGCTATTCGCACCGCGAGCTCGTCTCGGGGGCGGGGCACGACGCCTGCTGGATCAACCGCGTGGCGCCCACGGCGATGGTCATGTGTCCCTGCGTCGACGGCCTTTCGCACAACGAGGCGGAAGAGATCAGCAAGGACTGGGCGACCGCGGGCACCGACGTGCTGATGCATGCCGTGCTCGAGACGGCGGAGATCGTCGAGTGACCTGCGCCGCCGCCCCGGCCGCGTGACGGACGGGCGCGCCGGCGTGGACGCCCGGGCCGCCGGGCCGTGACAGACAACAGGGAGACGATGCCAATGAGCAAGGTGATCAAGGGCGGCACCATCGTGACGGCCGATCTGGTCTACGAGGCCGACGTGCTGGTCGAGAACGGCCGCATCGCGGAGATCGGCAGGGATCTCAAGGGCGACGAGGTGCTCGATGCCACGGGCTGCTACGTCATGCCCGGCGGGATCGACCCGCACACGCACATGGAGATGCCCTTCATGGGCACCTACTCCGCCGAGAACTTCGAGAGCGGCACGCGCGCCGCGCTCGCCGGCGGCACCACGATGATCGTGGACTTCGCCCTGCCGCAGCCGGGACAGGGTCTGCTCGACGCGATCCAGATGTGGGACAACAAGTCCACCGCCGCGAACTGCGACTACTCCTTCCACATGGCGATCACCTGGTGGGGCGAGCAGGTCTTCAACGAGATGAAGGACGTCACCGAGCGAGGCATCAACACCTTCAAGCACTTCATGGCCTACAAGGGCGCGCTGATGGTGAACGACGACGAGCTCTTCGCCTCCTTCCAGCGCGTCAAGGAACTGGGCGGCATCCCGCTGGTGCATGCGGAGAACGGCGACGTGGTGGCCGACCTGCAGCAGAAATACCTCGCCGAGGGCAACAACGGTCCCGAGGCGCACGCCTATTCCCGCCCGCCCGAGGTGGAGGGCGAGGCCGCGAACCGCGCCATCATGATCGCCGACATGGCCGGCGTGCCGCTCTACATCGTGCATGTGTCCTGCGAACAGGCGCACGAGGCGATCCGCCGCGCGCGGATGCAGGGCAAGCGTGTCTGGGGCGAGCCGCTGATCCAGCACCTGACCCTCGACGAGGGCGAATACTTCGACAAGGACTGGGACCACGCCGCGCGGCGCGTGATGTCGCCGCCCTTCCGCGACCAGCAGCATCAGGACAGCCTCTGGAACGGTCTGGCGAGCGGCAGCCTCTCGGTCGTGGCCACCGACCACTGCGCCTTCACCACCGATCAGAAGCGCTACGGCGTGGGTGATTTCACCAAGATCCCGAACGGCACCGGCGGGCTGGAGGACCGGATGCCGATGCTCTGGACCCACGGGGTGCGCACCGGGCGGCTCACGATGCAGGAATTCGTGGCCGTGACCTCGACCAACATCGCGAAGATCCTGAACGTCTACCCGCGCAAGGGCGCGATCCTCGAGGGCGCCGACGCCGACATCGTCGTCTGGGACCCCGACAAGGAAAAGACGATTACCGTCGAGACACAGCAGTCGATCATCGACTACAATGTTTTCGAGGGCAAACACGTGAAGGGCCTGCCGCGCTTCACGCTGACCCGTGGCAAGGTGGCCGTGCACGACGGGGACATGCGCACCGAGCCCGGCCACGGCGACTTCGTGAAGCGCCCGCCCAACGGCCCGGTGAACAAGGCGCTCTCCACCTGGAAGGAGCTGACCTCGCCGCGCAAGGTGGAGCGCAGCGGCATCCCGGCGAGCGGGGTTTGAGCAGAGCGAGGACGGATGCGCAGCGAGGGGGCGCGAAGGCGATGAAGGACACCCGTGGGGCCGAAGCCGCGATCGCCGCCGAAGACCTGAACCTCGTCTTCCAGACCGGGGACGGCGAGGTGCAGGCGCTCAAGGACGTGAACCTCACCGTCGGCCGCGGTGAGTTCGTGAGCTTCATCGGCCCCTCGGGCTGCGGCAAGACCACGCTCCTGCGGGTGATCGCCGCGCTCGAGACGCCGACCTCGGGTACCATGTCCGTCAACGGCATGACGCCCGACGCGGCGCGCCGCGCCCGCGCCTACGGTTACGTCTTCCAGGCCGCGGGCCTCTACCCGTGGCGCACCATCGGCGGCAACGTGCGCCTGCCGCTCGAGATCATGGGCTTTTCCAGATCGGAGCAAGCCACGCGCGTGGCCCGGGTGCTCGAGCTCGTGGACCTCGCCGGGTTCGAGAAGAAGTACCCTTGGCAGCTCTCTGGCGGCATGCAGCAGCGCGCCTCGATCGCCCGGGCGCTCGCCTTCGACGCCGACATCCTGCTGATGGACGAGCCCTTCGGCGCGCTCGACGAGATCGTGCGCGACCGGCTCAACGAGGAACTGCTCGCGCTCTGGGCGCGGACGGGCAAGACGATCGCCTTCGTCACCCATTCGATCCCCGAGGCGGTCTATCTCTCGACGCGGATCGTCGTGATGTCGCCGCGCCCGGGCCGGATCAGCGACGTGATCGAGAGCCCGCTGCCGGCCGAGCGCCCGCTCGAGATCCGCGACACGCCCGAGTTCATCGAGATCGCCCACCGCGTCCGCGAGGGGCTGCACGCGGGGCACGCGGCATGACGGGCGCGCGGTGGCAGACCCCGTCGCGCGCGGCGGCGCCGCGCAGGGGGGCTGTCTGCCCCCCTCTGGCGCGCGGGCGCGCGCCATTCACCCCCCGAGGATACTTGTCCCCAAGAAGAAGGACGGGGCCCTGCCGTGCGGCGGAGGTGCGGCAGTGACCTCCGTCACCGAGATCGCCGCGCCGGGAGCGGGCACGGGGCGCAGCGGGCTGCGCGCGTGGCGCTGGCTGCGGCTCCGGGCGGCGCCGGTGCTCGCCGTGGTGCTGGGGATCCTGGCGCTCTGGTACGCGGCCGCGGTTCCGATGAACGTGAAGGAGACGCTGACCGTCGCCGAACGCGCGGGGGCGGAGGTGGTGCCGGCCTCGCCTGCCGAGCGGCGGGAGGCGGGGCGCTGGGCGCTGGTGGCGGCCAATCCGGGGCAGCTTGGCGGCAGCTTCGCGCTCGACCGGCCGCGGCTGCCGGCGCCGCACCAGGTGGTGGCGGAACTCTGGAAAACGACGGTCGGGACGCCGCCCTCCTCGAAGCGCAGCCTCGTCTGGCACGGTTGGGTGACGCTGTCGGCGACGCTTCTCGGCTTCGGGATCGGCACGACGCTGGGCGTGCTGCTGGCGGTGGGCATCGTGCACGACCGGGCGATGGACATGAGCGTGCTGCCCTGGGCCATCGCGAGCCAGAC
>NZ_JAWLFS010000162.1:0-6916 GCF_041685465.1 Rhodosalinus sp.
GGGCGCCACGATCTCGCCGATGCCGCGCATCCGCGCCGGCCCCGGCGCCATGCAGACCGGCACGTCCGCCCCGAGCGCGGCGAGGTCGGCGGGGGGCGCGCGCCCCGTCATCGCCGCGAGCGCACGGAGCGTCGCCGCCGCGTCCGACGAGCCGCCGCCGATGCCTCCCGCGGCGGGCAGGTGCTTCTCGAGCTCGATCTCGGCGGAGACGCCCATCGCGGCGGCGGCGCGCAGCACGAGGTTGGAGGCGTCGGTGGGCACGCCCGCGGCCATCGGCCCGGTGACCCGCAGGGACGGCGCCGCCGCGGGGCGCACCCGCACCACGTCCGCCGCGTCGGCGAAGACGACGAGCGAATCGAGGGTGTGATAGCCGTCGTCCCGGCGGCCGGTGACATGCAGTGCGAGGTTGATCTTGGCCGGCGCGCGCGCCTCAGCGCCGGTCATCGGCCACGTCGTTGGCGACGGCAAGCGGCTCGCCCCCCTCCTCCGCGAGCACGGCGTCGAGCCCGGCCTCCAGCTTGCGGCGGATGCGCTCGGCCTCCTCGGGTTCCGGATCGAAGGAGAGCGCGCGGTTCCACTGGAAGCGCGCCTCGGTCGTGCGGCCGACCGCCCAGTAGACGTCGCCGAGATGATCGTTGACGATCGGGTCGACCGGCAGAAGCTCGGCGGCGCGCTCCATGTGGCCGACCGCCTCCTCGTAGCGGCCGAGGCGGTAGAGCGCCCAGCCGAGGCTGTCGACGATATAACCCGAATCGGGCCGCGCCTCGACGGCACGCTCGATCATCTCGAGCGCCTCCTCGAGGTGCTCCCGCTTCTCGACGAGCGAATAGCCGAGATAGTTCAGCACCTGCGGCTGGTCGGGGTTGAGGTCCAGCGCCTGCCGGAAATCGGATTCGGCGGCGGGCCATTCGTCGAGCCGCTCGTGCGCGATGCCCCGCGCGTAGTAAAGGAACCACGCGCCGCGGCTCGGCTCGCCATCGTACAGCGCGATCGCACGGTCGTAGGCCGCCGCCGCCGCCTCGTAGCGTTCGAGCCCGCGCATCATGTCGCCGAGCGCGGAGTGTACCGCCGGATACTCGCCATACGTCTCGGCGAGGCGCTCCAGAACCTCGATCGCCGCGTCCGACTTGCCCGCCTGCCGCAGCGCCTGCGCGCGCCCGATCTCGGCCGCCTGATGGGAGGGGTGATCGCGCGGCACGGTCTTGTAGGCCTCGGTGGCAAGCTCGTGCTGCCCGAGATCCTCCAGGAGTTCGGCCGACATCAGCATCGCGTCGACGTGGTCGGGGCGCAGATGCTCGGCGACGCGGGTGTAGAGAAGCGTGAAGTCGTCGTTCGCCTCGCCGCGCAACGCCCCGGCAATGGTATAGAAGACCTCCGCCAACCCGTCGCGGGGCCCGCGGACATGGGTGAAGGGCAGCGTCTCGCCCGCCTCGAGGCGCCCGCGGAGGCCCCGCAGCTCCGGGTCGAGATCGGCGCCGAAGCTCTCCTCAAGCAGGGCGAGCGCGTCGTCATTTCGGTCGAGCTGGCTCAGCACCGCGATGCGCGCGATCACGCCGCGCCGGGACATCTGCACCGCGCCCGCCGCCTCGGAGGCGTAGATCGCCTCGGCCCCTTCGAAGTCGCCCGCCGAGGCGAGCGCGACGGCCTTGTGGTAGAGCGCGAACCCCAGAAGTCCGCGCTCCTCGCCCATGGCGTCGAAGGCGGCGAGCGCCTCGGACATGTTGCCGCGGCCGACCTCGGCCCAGCCCCGGACGAGCCCGTCCACCAGCAGGCCGACGCCCGCACCCTCGTCCACGAGCCGCAGAACGCGCTCGTAGCGTTCCTCGGCGCCGTACTGCGCGATGAGCGCCATGTTGGCGACCTGCGTCGGGCCGTCGCCACCGGCGAGGCGGCGCGCGATCGGTGCGGCACGGTCCACCTGCCCGAGGGCGAGATAGGCCACCGTCGCCGCCTCCATCAGCGCGCGATTGTCCGGTTCGTGCGCGAGTGCGCGGGTGTAGAACCGCGCCGCCGACAGGAAATCGGACTGATACTGCGCCTGTCGCGCCGTGAGGTACGCGCCGGCCGGGACCGGCTCCGCCATGGCCGGCAGGGGCGCCGCGAGGGCGGCCGCGGCGGCGAGGGCTTTCAGGAACGATGCGCGCAAGGGAGACCTGCCTGTTGATGCGTCCGCGGTGATGAAAAGCCTAGGCCGCCGGCCCCCGCTTGTCCACACACGGCGGCGCGACGGCGGTTCGCCGCGCTCACATGCCCGGGTAGTTCGGCCCGTCGCCGCCCTGCGGCGTGGTCCAGACGATGTTCTGCCTCGGGTCCTTGATGTCGCAGGTCTTGCAGTGGACGCAGTTCTGGAAGTTGATGACGAACTTGTCGTTGCCGGCGTCGTCCTTCACGAATTCGTAGACCCCCGCCGGGCAGTAGCGCGCCGAGGGGCCGGCGTATTCCGGCAGGTTGACCGCCACGGGCAACTCCGCGTCCCTGAGCTTGAGGTGCACCGGCTGGCTTTCCTCGTGGTTGGTCATGGCGTAGCTGACGTTCGTCAGCCGGTCGAAGCTGATCTTGCCGTCGGGCTTCGGATAGTCGATCGGCGCGTGCTTAGATGCCGGCTCGGTCGCCTCGGCGTCGGTCTTGCCGTGCCCCACGGTGCCGAAGATCGAGAAGCCGAGCGTGTTCGTCCACATGTCGAGCCCGCCAAGGCCGAGCCCCCCGGCAAGCCCGTATTTCGACCAGAGCGGCTTGACGTTGCGCACGCGATTGAGATCGCGCCCGATCTCGCCGGTGCGCACCCGCTCCTCGTAGTCCGAGAGCTCGTCCTGCGCACGGCCCGCGGCCAGCGCCTCCGCCGCGGCCTCCGCCGCCGCGATGCCGGAGAGCATCGCGTTGTGGTTGCCCTTGATGCGCGGCACGTTGACCATGCCGACCGAGCAGCCGAGCAGCGCCGCACCCGGCGCCACCATCTTCGGCATCGACTGGTAGCCGCCCTCGCTGATCGCGCGGCCGCCGTAGGCGATGCGCTTGCCCCCCTCCAGAAGGCGCTTCACCATCGGATGGTGCTTGAAGCGCTGGAACTCCATGTAGGGGTAGACGTAGGGGTTCGCGTAATTCAGGTGCACCACGAAGCCGAGGAAAAGCTGATTGTTCCCGGCGTGGTAGATGAAGCCGCCGCCGCCGGCGTTCTTGCCCAGCGGCCAGCCCATCGTGTGCGTGACCTCGCCCTCGTTGTGGCGCTCCGGGTCGATCTCCCAGACCTCCTTCATGCCGAGGCCGAACTTCTGCGGCTCGCGCCCCTTCGAGAGGTCGTGGCGCGCGATCACCTCCTTCGACAGCGACCCGCGCACGCCTTCGGCGAGGAAGACGTATTTGCCGTGAAGCTCCATGCCCGGCTCGTAGGCGGGGCCGGGCGTCCCGTCGGCCTGAAGGCCGAACTCGCCCGCGACGACGCCGCGGATCTCGCCCTGCTCGCCCCAGACGACCTCCGAGCAGGACATGCCGGGGAAGATCTCGACGCCGAGCTCCTCCGCCTGCTCGGCGAGCCAACGGCAGACGTTGCCCATGGAGACGATGTAGTTGCCGTGGTTGTCCATGAGCGGCGGCATCGGCCAGTTGGGAATGCGCAGCCGCCCCCCTTCGCCCAGGAGATAGAAGTTGTCCTCGGAGACCTCGGTCTCGATCGGCGCGCCGCGCTCCTTCCAGTCGGGGAAAAGCGCGTTCAGGCCGACCGGATCGAGCACCGCGCCTGAGAGGATGTGCGCGCCGACCTCGGAGCCCTTCTCGAGCACCACGACCTCGAGGTTCGGGTCGACCTCCTTCAGCCGGATCGCGGCCGAAAGCCCCGCAGGCCCCGCCCCCACGATCACGACGTCGTATTCCATCGACTCGCGCGTCACCTCGGCCATGCGGCACACTCCCCGGTTGCCCTGTTCGCTCCTCCGGGCAGGAGCTAGCCCGTGCCGTCACGGAAGGTCAATCGCAACCGGGCGTCACGGGTGCGAAACGGTGCCGCGCCCCCCCACCGACGCGGCGGGAGGGCGGCGCCCCCTTGCATATCCCGCGGCGGTCGGGGCAGTCTCGGCGCCGCGGGCGGGCGACGCGCCCGCTCCGACGACCATCCGCCGCGCACGGCCCTTTTGCCTGAAGTAGAGGCCCATGGACAAGATTCCGATGACGCGCGCGGGGCATGCCGCGCTGGAAGCCGAATTGAAGCACCTCAAGTCCGAGGAGCGACCGGCGATCATCCGCGCCATTGCCGAGGCGCGCGAGCACGGCGACCTGAGCGAAAACGCCGAATATCACTCGGCCCGCGAGAAGCAGAGCTTCATCGAGGGCCGCATCAAGGAGCTCGAGGGCGTGCTCGGCCGGGCCGACGTGATCGACCCGGCGACGCTGTCCGGTGCCGTCAAGTTCGGCGCGACGGTCACGCTGGTGGACGAGGACACCGACGAGGAGAAGACCTGGCAGATCGTCGGCGAATACGAGGCCGACGTCGAGAAGGGCCTGCTCAACATCAAGTCCCCCATCGCCCGCGCGCTGATCGGCAAGGAGGAGGGCGACAGCGTCGAGGTGCGCACGCCCGGTGGCGAGAAGACCTACGAGATCCTTTCCGTCCGCTACGAGTGAGGGCCGGCGCATGGCCGAACCCAGCGGCAAGGGCGGACCGCCCCCCGGTCTTTACGACCGTGCGCAGCCGGAGCGTGGCGCGGGCCCGGAGGGTCCGCTCGCGGCGGGGCTGAGCCTCCTCTGGGTCGTGCTGGCCGGCGCCGCCCTGACGCTCTCGGGCGGCGATGCACCGGAGGGTTCGGGCGGGCTCCGGGCGGCCATGACGGCCCTCGTTCTCGTGCTGCCCGTCGGCATGATCTGGGTCGTGGCGATGGCCGCGCGCGCCAGCCGGGTGATGCGCGACGAGAGCCGGCGGCTGCAGGCCGCCATCGAGGCGATTCGTCAGGCCCATCTGGCGCAGGCCCAGCAGACCGCTGCCGGCGGCGCCGACCCGGCGCTCGCGAGGAAGCTCGATGCGATCGTGGCGGCGCAGGCCGCCACCGAGGCCCGGCTCGCCGCCCTGCTCGAGAGCCTGGAGGCCGAGCCCGCCGCCGCAGCGCCGGAGGAGCGCACGCGCGACGCCCAGCCGAGCCTCGCGCTTGGCGCACCGGACGAGCCGCGGCAGCCGGCGCTCGGCACGGAGGATTTCATCCGCGCGCTCAACTTCCCCGAAACCGCCGAGGACCGGGCGGGCTTCGCGGCGCTGCGCCGCGCGCTGCGCGACCGGCGCACGGCGCAGTTCGTGACCGCCGCGCAGGACGTGCTGACCCTCCTCAGCCAGGAGGGGATCTACATGGACGATTTCAGCCCCGACCGGGCGCGGCCCGACCTCTGGCGCCGTTTCGCCGAAGGCGAGCGCGGCCGCACGGTCGCGGCGCTCGGCGGCGTGCATGACCGCGCCGCGCTCGCGCTCGCGGGCGAGCGGATGAAACAGGACCCGATCTTCCGCGATGCCGCGCATCACTTCCTGCGCCTCTTCGACCAGCGCTTCGCGGAATTCGCGGAAACCGCGAGCGACCCGGAGATTTCGGCCTTTGCCGACACGCGGACGGCGCGGGCCTTCATGCTGCTCGGGCGCGCCGCCGGCACCTTCGACTGAGGCCCGGAGAATTTTCGTACGAAAATTCTCCCGCCCGCACGGGGCCGGGCTGCGATTTTTCGTACGAAAAATCGCCCCGTCAGCCGAGATGGTTGAGGATCGGGCAGTCGGGGCGGTCGTCGCCGTGGCAGGCGCGCACCAGCCCCGAGAGCTCGTCGTGCAGCGCCTGCAGCGCGCGCTGCTTGGCCTCGATCTCCTCGAGCCGCCGGGCGGCGATGCGCTTGACGTCCGCGCTCGACCGGCCGCGATCCTCGTAGAGGCCGAGCAGGTCGCGGCACTCCTCGATGGTGAAGCCGAACTCCCGCGCGCGGCGCACGAAGGCGAGCTTGCGCACCGCCGTGTCGTCGTAGTCGCGGTAGCCCGAGGCGGTGCGCCCGGCGGGCGCGACGAGCCCGATGTCGGCGTAGTAGCGCACGGTCTTGACCGGCAGCCCCGCGGCCTCGGCGGCCTTCGAGATGTTCATGGGCGATCCTTCCAGTGACGGGAGAGATCTAGGCGGTACCGTCCCGCGCCGCAACCCGGCCCACCGCCGCGGCGAGTGCGACTTCGTGGCCGAGGCCGAGGATCCAGCCCTCCTCCGGCGCGGCGACGTCGAGCATCGCGGCGAGGTCCGCGGGCGCCAGCGCCGCCACCGCCCCGGCGAGCAGGCGCACCTGTGCCGCATCCCGGATCTCGCCCTCCCGCGTGCCCGCGGCGATCGCGGGGGCGACGAGCGAGGGCCAGACCTCGACCAGTGCGACCGGCCCCGCGAGCGCTTCGAAGGGCCATGCGCAGGCGCCGAACCGCCGGCGCAGCCGGGCGAGCACCGGGATGCCGGTCAGCGCCTGGCTGCCCACGGAGCCCGCCCCGGCGAGTTGCCAGCAGGAAAAGGCGCCGCGCGCCGCCCGCTCGGCCGCGCGCCATTCGGGCAGGCCGTGGCCCGCCCGCGCCCGCCCCTTGCGCGGCAGATGGGGCACGTCCGCTTTCAGCCCGTTGCCCCAGAAGGGGCCGACCCCCGGCAACTGCGCGTTGAGCCGCCCGGCCGCCTCGAAGCGGTTGCTGGTGCGCGGGCCGTCCTCGATCTCGGTCTCGAGACGCGCCCAGAGCGCCAAGGGATCATCCTGCCCCGTAACCGCCCGCGCGAAGCCCTCCGGGTAGCCGAAGGGAAAGTCGAAGCCCGCGAGCACCCGGCGGCCGGCGGCGATTTCCTCCGCCAGCCGGGCGGCGATCCAGTTCTCGGCGACGCGGCGGCTGCGCAGGTAGACCGGCGGCGCGACGCCTTCGGCCGTGGCGCGCGCCGCCCAG
>NZ_JAWLFS010000163.1:0-6888 GCF_041685465.1 Rhodosalinus sp.
CCTCGACACGGTGGCGCAGCAGCCGACGGCGCCAGCGGCGCAGGCCACCGAGCGCGTAGAACATCGTGAAACCGATCACCCGGTCGGAACGGATGCGCCGGCCGCGGTTCACCAGTCGGTCGAGCGCGGCGAACACGCGCGGGCGCGCCTCGACCCGGCGACCGAGCCCGGCCGGCATCAGGCTCACGACCTCCGCCGCGCCGGGGTGGACGTATTCGGTGACGCGGATCAGGTGCTCGTCGCCCTTGCGCATCTCCTGATCGATCCGCGCCGTTCGCGGGGCGCGGGTCTTGAGGTCGGCCACGCGGATGATGTCGTCGTAGCACATGGCGTTGGCGAGGTACTTGGCCGCGTTCGCGGTGAAGGCGAAGCCCTGCTCCGCGCCGCCCGCGCGCAGGTCGCGCGCCGCCGCGTCCTCGAGGCGGTCCATGTACTCGCGCCCGTAGGCGAGATCCTGGTAATCGACGACCTTCTTCAGGCCCGCCCGCGCCAGCGCCGACGCCTCCTCGCCCGGCAGCGCATCCGCGCGGGCGACGAGGCGGTCCCAGTCGGCGAGCTGATCGGGCGGGCCGGCCACCTTGGCCGCATCCGTCCGCGGCGCCTCGGCCGGCGCCGGGTCCGTCTGCCGCGCCTCGGCGGCCTCGCGCGCGATCTCGAAGGCGCGCAGGCTCGCCGCCACGCCGCGGCCCGACTCGCGGATGGTCTCGCGGTAGCTCTCGACCGGGAACGCCAGCGCGCCCGACCCCGCGAGCGCCCCGAAGAGCGCGGCCGAGATCACGGTGCCGGACTCCTCGGCGATCTTCTCCATGTCGAAGGCGATGAACTCCTTCGCCGCCTTTTCGGCCGCCGCGCGCACCTCGTCCGCGTCGGCGATCCCGCTTCCCGGCACGATCTTTTCCGAGACGGCGAGCGCGCGGTGGGTCGAGGCGATGAGCCGCGTCCGGTCCGGCGTGACGAAGCCGCGCATGATCGCGCGCCCCGCCTCCATCATCTCGGAGGCGATCAGGATGTCCACGTCGCCTTCCGCGGGCGCGAGCGCGAAGACCGGTTGCTCGCCGTCGTCGGGCATCATCTCGATGTAGTAGATCGTCGCGCCCGTGCGCTGCGCGACGCCGGCGACGGAGGTCGCCTGCGCGGCATGGCCGTTGCGCTCGGCGAGCCGCACGATCCAGCCGTTCAGGACGCCGCCGCCCTGCCCGCCCACGGCCATGATGGCGAGCTTGACGATCCGGTCGAGCCGCGCGTCGCGCGTGCCCTGCTCGAGAAGGGGCGCCTCCCTGTTCATGCCGGCTCCTCCCAGACGAGGCGCCGCGCGGCGCGGCGGCGCTGCAGCCAGCCGATGACCGACCGGCGCATTCCGTCGAGCCAGCGTTCGAGCGGCTGCGGATTGTGCACGATTCGCGCCTCGTAGAAGGACGGGCAGAGCGCGGCGGCATCGGCCACCTCGCCGCAGTTGCCGCAGCCCACGCAGGACTGGTCGATATGCGCGATGGGATCGTCGCGCAGCGGATCGTCCGGCATCTTCAATGTCAGCGACGGGCAGCCCGAGAGCCGCATGCAGGCGTGATCGCCGGTGCAGACGTCCTCGTCCACGCCGAACTTCGGGCGTTCGACGCGGCGGCCTTCCTTGATCGCCTTGGCGCGCAGGGGCCGTTCGCGGCGCTGCCGGTTGAGCATGCACTCGGAGGACGCGACGATGACCTTCGGTCCCTCCTCGTCGGTTTCCAGCGCCTCCTTCAGCGTGGCGCGCATCCTGTTCACGTCGTAGGTGCGGTCGATCTGGCGCACCCATTTGACGCCCATGCCCTCGACGGCCTTGGTGATCGGGTGCTGGGTGTCCTTCGTCGGGTTCTCGGCGCGCGACGACAGGATGTCCTGCCCGCCGGTGGCGGCGGAATAGTAGTTGTCCACGACGATCGTCACGCCGTCGGACTTGTTGAACACCTGGTTGCCGATGCCGGAGGTCAGCCCGTTGTGCCAGAAGCCGCCGTCGCCCACGATGGAGATGGGCCGCTTCTCGCCCCCGCCGTCGAAGGCGCCGTTGGACGCGGGGCCAAGGCCGTAGCCCATCGTGGTGCCCCCGATCTCGAAGGGTGCGTTGATCGAGAAGAGGTGACAGCCGATGTCGGCCGAGATCTGGTGCTTGCCCTTCTCCTCCTCGACGAGTTTCATCGCCGCGAAGATCGGCCGCTCCGGGCAGCCGGTGCAGAACCCCGGCGGGCGCGTGGGCACGGTTTTCGAGAGGTCGGGAATCGCCTGCCCCTCCATGGGCTCGTTGGGCGCGCGGTTCTGCGCGCGCAGCATCTCGGGCGCCGCCTCGCGCAGGAAGCTCTCGATCCCCTCGAACATCACGCGGCCCGTCAGCTCGCCCGCCATCGGCAGCGGCCCCTTGCCCATGAGCTGCGTGGTCTGGCCGGCCTTGTGAAGCGCGGCGCGCAGCGCCTGCTCGATGTAGTCCGGCGCGCCCTCCTCCACGACGAGGACCGACTCCTTGCCCTCGCAGAACGCGAGGAACTCGTCCTCGACGATGGGATACCCCACGTTCATGACGTAGAGCGGCACGTCGCTCTCGCCGTGCAGGTCGGCGAGCCCGAGGCGCTGCAACGCGCGGACGACGCCGTTGTACATGCCGCCCTGCATGGCGATGCCGATCTTGCCGCGCTCGGGGCCGAAGATCTCGTTCAGACCGTGCTCACGGATGTAGTCGAGCGCGGCGGGCAGCCGTTTCGTCACCTTCTCCTGCTCGTGGGTGTAGGAATAGGGCGGCAGCACGATCCGGTCGGTGCGCCGCTGCGGGTCCGAGAGCGCATCCTCCACGGTGAGCGGCGGCGCCAGGTTGTCCCGCGCCTCGAAGGCGCCGTGCAGGTGGCAGGACCGGATGCGCACCATGAGCATCACCGGCGTGTTCGACGCCTCCGACAGCTCGAACCCGTGACGCACCGCGTCGGTGATCGCGGGCAGGTTGGGCCGCGGGTCCAGAAGCCAGATCTGCGACTTCATCGCGTAGGGGTGGCTGCGCTCCTGCATGATCGAGGAGCCCTCGCCGTAGTCCTCGCCCACGATGATGAGCGCGCCGCCCGTCACGCCGCCCGAGGCGAGGTTGGCGAGCGCGTCGGCAGCGACGTTGGTGCCCACCGGCGCCTTGAAGGTGACGGCGCCGCGGATCGGGTAGTGCACCGAGGCCGCGAGCATCGCCGCCGCCGAGGCCTCGTTCGCGTTCGCCTCGAAGCGGATGCCGAGTTCGCCCATCAGGTCCTCGGCGTCGGCGAGCACGTCCATCAGGTGGCTGATCGGCGCGCCCTGATAGCCGCCGACGTAGCCCACGCCGTTCTCGAGAAGCGCCTTGGTGATCCCGAGGATTCCCTCGCCGCGAAAGGTCTCGCCCGCGCCAATGCGAAGCTGCTCAACCTCTTTCTTGAACGATCTCTCGGCCATGCGGTCCTCCCTGCCGTCCTGTTCGCGGGCAAACTGTATCCGTTTGCATATTGTTTGAGAAGAGCGAACCGCTCCGAGCCGCACATTCGGTCTGCAGTCCTGGCATCATGCCTGCAGATGCATCGGCGCCTGCTCAGATATCGTGCTGACGGATGTTTCTCAGGATCTTCTGCAGCGTTCCGGTGAAGGCCTGCCGCTCCTCCTCCGGGATTCCGGCGAACATCCGTTGGTAGCCCGCGTACATCGCGGGCCAGGCGCGGTCGAACTCGGCGCGGCCGGCCTCCGTCAGGTAGATCTCGCGCACGCGCCCGTCGCTCGCGCGGCCCTCGCGCCGCACGAGCCCGGCCTGCTCCAGCGCCTCCAGCGTCCGGCTCATGGTGGACTGTTCCGTGACCGCGTAGACCGAAAGCTCGTTGATGGTGAGCCCCGGCACCACCGCCAGCACGGCGAGCGTCCGCATCTTCACCGTCGTCATGCCGAGCGCGCGCAGCTCGCCCTGCAGGTCCGCGTTGTAGCGGCCCATGATCCGGTTCATCAGGTAGGGAACGAAAGAGAAAAGCCCCATTTCCCCGAGCGTCTCCCCGGGACGGGACCAGTCCTCCTGCAGTTCGCCGTCGGCCATCAGCCCATCGCCTCCGCCGCGAGATATCCCGACCCACCCCCGAGGCCCGGGCCGGGATGGGTCGAGGCCCCGATATGCCAGAGCCCGGGAATCATCGTCCGATGATTGACCGAGGTCTTGAAGGGACGCCAGAGAAAGAACTGGTCGAGGGCGCAGGCCCCGCCGTAGGGATCGCCGCCCACGAGGTTCATGTTGAGCGCCTCGATGTCGGCCGGGCTTTGCGCCGAGCGCGCGATCACGCTCTCGCCGAAGCCGTCGATGTGGGCTGCCAGGATCGCCTCGATCCGGTCGGCGTAGGCCTCGCGAACCGCCTCGGTCCATGCCCCGCCGGCCGGCGCGGCGATCTCCCCCGCCGCGTCGCCCTTGATGCGCCGCGGGGCCTCCGGCATCTGAAGCCAGAGCGCGGCCTGGCCCTCCGGCGCGCGCGACGGGTCGAGCGCTGTCGGCTGGCCGACGCAGATCGTCGGCACCTCGGGCAGCATGCCCCGCTCCGCCTCGTTCACCGCCTTCGAGACCGCGTCGATCCCGTCGGTCAGATGCAGGAGGGCCACCCCCGAGAGCCCCTCGGTCTTCCACCGCGGCGGCCGGTCGAGGGCGTAATGAAGCTGGAAGTTGCCCCGGCCGTAGCGGTATTTGCGTGTGGCCTCCACCGCGGCCGCCGGCGGCGCGTCCAGCAGCCGGTAATAAAGCTGATCGGGCGTGACCGAGGCGATCACCCGGCGCGTGGCGATGCGCTCGCCATCGGCCAGCGTCACGCCCGAGGCCTCGCCCCCCTCGACGTCGATGCGCGCGACATCCGCGCCGGTCCGGATCTCGCCGCCCTGCTCGAGGATGAGCGCGCGGAAGGCATCCAGCAGGGACTGCGCGCCCCCCTTCACGATCGGTGCGCCGAGCGCTTCCAGGCTGAAGGCGATGACCTTCGCCATCATGCCCGAATAGGCCGTGTCGGGCCCGAGCCCGGCGTGCAGCACCCAGGGCGCGAAGAGCGCCTGCGCCGTCTCCGAGCGGATGTCGCTCTCGAGCCAGGCGCGCGCGGGCGCCAGCGCCTCGCCGAAAACGGCCGCGAGGCCGCGCGGCCGGCGTTGCAGCGCCGCCTTTCCAAGCAGCGTCGCGGTCTGCCGACTCCAGAGCTGCTGCCCCAGAAGCGGGAAGAAGAGATCGGCGTTCGCCTCCACCTCGCCGACGCCGCGGGCGAAGGCGTCGCCGTCCCCCTCCGCCAGCGCCTCGAACATCGCCACGTTCGCGGCGCGGTCGCGCGTCAGCACGGCGGCCGCGCCATTGGGGCGCAGCACCCCCGTGGGATGCTGCGGATCGGTGAATTCGACCCCGTGGCGCGCCAGATCCGCGCCGAGCGCCGCGTAGGCCGGCCCGGCGTGAAACAGCACCCATGTCGTCGCCATCACGTCGTGCAGGAAGCCCGGCGCGGTCAACGCCTCGGTGCGGATGCATCCACCGATCTCGCCGTTGCGCTCGAGCACGAGCACGCGCTTGCCACGCTTTCCCAGCATCGCCGCGCAGACGAGCGCGTTGATGCCGCTGCCGACGATGATCGCGTCCGGGCGCTCCATCCCGTCAGCCCTTCGGCACGAGCGCCAGCGCGCGGATCGGGCTGCCGGTGCCGGTCTCGATCTTGAGCGGCGCGGCGATCAGGACCGCCCCCTTGGCCGGCAGCTTGTCGAGATTGGCGAGGCTCGCAAGACCGAAGCAGTTGTCGCGGTGCAGGAAGTTGTGCGCCGGGAACGGCGGCTCCATGCCGCCGGCCTGCCCCGCGTCGGTGCCGATGCACTGCGTGCCCCAGCCCACGATCTTCTTCGACAGCAGGTATTCGACGCAGTCCGGGGTCGGCCCGGGAGAATGCGGACCCGTCTCGTCGGCGTTGAGGAACGTCTCCTCGTCGTCGGCGCGCGCGTCCCAGTCGGTGCGCATGACGACCCATTCGCCCTCGCCGATCTCGCCATGCTCCTTTTCCCAGGCCTTGACGTGGTCGGGCGTCAGCAGGAAATCGGCATCCTTCGCCGCCTCCTTCGAGCAGTCGATCACGTTGACCGGGGCGACGACGCGCTGGATGTCGAGCGTGTCGGTGTAGCCGTCGGCATAATCCTTGCCGGTGATCCAGTGGTGCGGCGCGTCGAAATGGGTCCCCGAATGCTCGCCCAGCACCATCCAGTTCCAGGCGAAGAAGGGACCGTCCTCGTCGTATTCGCTGATCTTGTGGATCTCGACCTTGGGCGTGTTCCTGGCGAAATCCGGGGGCAGCTTGAGGATCGGCGTGTCCGGGCCGAGTTTGCCCGAACAGTCCACCACCTCGATCTCCCCCGTCAGAAGCCTGGCGCCCAGGTCCGTCACTGTATCGGCTGCCGACATGCTGATTATCTCCTCTGCTCCCTGTCGTGGCCCGCGGCAATGCCCCGGGCGGGGCGAGCGTAGACAAGAAAATATGCGTATGCAAATGTCTCGTGCCATGGCAGCAGGCACAGGGGGACGACATGGCGGACGCCATCGTGATCGGCGCAGGCATCAACGGGCTCACCGCGGCGGCGGCACTCGCCGCGAAGGGCTGGGGCGTCACGGTTTACGAGCGCAACGCGGAGATCGGCGGCGCGGTGCGCACCGCGGAGCTGACCGCGCCGGGCTTCCGGCACGACTGGGGCGCGCTGAACCTTTCGCTCTTCGCCGGCTCGGGCTTTCATGCCCGCTTTGCGGACGACCTCGCCCGGCACGGGCTCGAATTTCTGCCGGCAAGCGATTGTTTCGCAACGGCCTTCCCGGACGGCAAATGGCTCGGTGTCTCGACCGATCCGGCCCTGACCGCCGCGCGCATCCGCGGCGAA
>NZ_JAWLFS010000164.1:0-6805 GCF_041685465.1 Rhodosalinus sp.
CACCTTCATCAGCCGCATCCGGCAGGATTCGACCATCGACAACGGCCTGAACCTCTGGTGCGTCTCCGACAACCTGCGCAAGGGCGCCGCGCTCAACGCCGTGCAGATCGCCGAGGCGCTCGGGAGCCGCTGCCTGAAGAAGGGCTGAGCGCGCGCGGCGGGGCGCGAGCGCGCGCGACGGGGCGCTTTCGTCTCGCATTCGCCGGAAAGCGCCCCGCGCCGGAAACCCGCCGGAAAGGGAGAGCTCCCAGATTGCGCCGCCGTGGGGGCGTGACGACGGGGTGAGCACGGTGGCGGAGCGACCGATCGCGCTGACGCGGGAGGAACCCGCGCGGCTGAACCATGAACGCCTGAGGCGCCTTTTCGCGGAGCTCGGCCCGGAAGCGGGGGAAGCGGTGGTGACCCGCGCGCTCGAGGAACTCGCGGTGCGCCTCGCGCGGCTCGGCCGGGCGCAGTCGGCCGGGGATATCGACGCCCTGCACAGGACCGCGCGCGGGATGGCGGCGATCGCCGAACAACTCGGCATGGAGGCGCTCGCGCGGGCCGCGCGCGATGCCTGCGCCTGCGCGGCGGCCGGGGATGCGGTGGCGCTCGCCGCGGTGCTCGCGCGGCTCGACAGGCTGGGGGAGCGGTCGCTCCTCGCCGTGTGGGACGATGACGTGCCGCCGGGCTGAGGCCACGCGGCCGTGACGCGCCGCACTGGCCGGGCTAGGGTCCGCGCGACAGATTCGCGGGAGAGGACACAGCATGAACGACATCGTCATCCTGAGCGGCGCGCGCACCGCCATCGGCACCTTCGGCGGCGCCCTCGCGGGGGTGGCCCCGATCACCCTGGGCGCCACCGCGGCCGCGGCCGCGCTCGAACGCGCGGGTGTCGAGGGCGGGCAGATCGGCCACGTCGCCTTCGGCCACGTCATCAACACCGAGCCGCGGGACATGTATCTCTCCCGCGTCGCGGCGATGGAGGCGGGCGTGCCGGAGACGGTGCCGGCGATGAACGTCAACCGCCTCTGCGGCTCCGGCGCGCAGGCGATCGTCTCGGTGATGCAGTCGCTGGCGCTGGGCGACGCGGACTTCGGCCTCGCCGGGGGGGCGGAAAGCATGAGCCGCGCGCCCTACATCGTGCCCGAACAGCGCTTCGGCGCGAAGATGGGCGACGTGAAGGCGCGCGACATGATGCTCGGCGCGCTGAACTGCCCCTTCGGCACCGGCCACATGGGCGTCACCGCCGAGAACGTGGCGACCGAACAGGGCGTGAGCCGCGCCGCGCAGGACGCCTTCGCGCTCGAAAGCCAGCGCCGCGCCGGCCGTGCCATCGAGGAGGGCCGCTTCGCAGAACAGATCGTGCCGGTCGAGGTGCAGGTGAGGCGCGAGACGCGGCAGGTCGTGACGGACGAGCACCCGAAACCCTCGACCACCGCCGAGGGGCTCGCGTCGCTCAAGCCCGCCTTCGCGAAGGATGGCACGGTCACGCCGGGCAACGCGAGCGGCATCAACGACGGCGCCGCGGCGCTGGTGCTGGCGCGCGCCGAGGCGGCGAAGGCGGCGGGCCTCGCCCCGCGGGCGCGGCTCCTCGGCTACGCGCATGCCGGCGTGCGGCCCGAGGTCATGGGCATCGGCCCCGTGCCGGCGGTGCGCACGCTCCTCGATCGCACCGGGCTCTCGGTCGCGGATTTCGACGTGGTCGAATCGAACGAGGCCTTCGCCGCCCAGGCGCTCGCGGTCTCCGACGCGCTCGGCCTCGACCCGGACAAGGTGAACCCCAACGGCGGCGCCATCGCCCTCGGCCATCCCATCGGCGCCACCGGCGCGATCATCACCATCAAGGCGCTTCACGAACTGGAGCGCATCGGCGGCCGCTACGCGCTGGTGACCATGTGCATCGGCGGCGGGCAGGGGATCGCGCTGGCGCTCGAGCGGCTCTGACGCCCGTCGCCGGTCCGGGGCCGACGCCACAGGCCCCCGGCCGCCCGCATCGCCAAGGCCTTCTTCTTGGACCAAATATCCCGGGGGGAGTCCGGCGCAGCCGGACGGGGGGCTGGCCCCCCTTGTGCCCCCGGCTGCCGGTCCGACGCGCCGCCGGCCCCTTGCCGCAGGCGGTCGCGCATCGAAACGAACGGTGCACGGTCCCTCCCGCGCGCGCCGGCTCAGAGCAGCCCCTCGGCGCGGAAGCTGAGCTCCTGCGCGCGGCCGATCACGAGGTGGTCGTGCAGCGTGATCGAGAGCGCCTCGGCCGCGCGGCGGATCTGTTCGGTCATGGCGATGTCGGCCTCCGACGGCGTGGGATCGCCCGAGGGGTGGTTGTGCACGAGGATGAGCGCCGAGGCGTTCAGCTCCAGCGCGCGCTTGACCACCTCGCGGGGGTAGACGGGCACGTGATCCACCGTGCCGCGCGCCTGCTCCTCGTCGGCGATCAGCACGTTCTTGCGGTCGAGGTAGAGCACGCGGAACTGCTCCGTCTCGCGGTGGGCCATGGTCGTGTGGCAGTAGTCGATCAGCGCCTGCCAGCTCGAGACGACCTGCCGGCGCAGCACGCGCGAGCGCGAGAGACGGTGCGCCGCCGCCTCGACGATCTTCAGTTCGCAGACCACGGCCGGCCCCACGCCCTCCGTCTCGGTCAGCCGCTCGGCCGGCGCCGAGACCACGGCGTTGAAATCCCCGAAGCGGTCGATCAGCGCGCGGGCGAGCGGTTTCACGTCGCGGCGCGGGATGGCGCGGAAGAGCACGAGCTCCAGCAGTTCGTAATCCGGCATCGCCTCCGCGCCGCCGGCGAGGAAGCGCTCGCGCAGCCGCGCGCGGTGGTCGCGCAGGTAGCTCGGCTGTTTGGCCGACGGGCCGGGCGGCGCGGCCTCGGCCTCGTCGGTGTCGAAGAGCGGCAGGGCGGCTTCGGCGAAGGCGGTGCGGGTCATGGCCCTCACCAGACCGGATTCGGATGAACGGTCGGTTAACGCGCGTCGCCCTTGCATCGGGGTCCGGACCGACCGAGATAGGGCGCGCGCCCCGAGACGGAGACCGCGATGCCAGAGCCCAATCCCGCCGCGCTCGACTTCCTGCTGACGCGCCGTTCGCGCCCGGCCAAGACCCTCGGTGCGCCCGCCCCGACCGCGGAGGAGCTGCGCCGCCTGCTCGCCGCCGCCGCGCGCGTGCCCGATCACGGCAAGCTGGAGCCGTGGCGCTTCGTCGTGCTGGAGCCCCGCGCGCTCGCCCGGCTCGCCCATCTCGCGCGCGAGCGCGCGGTCGCGGAGGGCCATGACGACGCCGGAATCGCCAAGGCCGCGCAGCAGTTCGAGGAAAGCCCGCTCGCCGTCGCGGTGATCGAGGTGCAGAAGCCCTCCGACAAGATCCCGGCGCTCGAGATGACCTATTCCGCGGGCGCGGCGGCGCTCTCGCTCCTGAACGCCGCGCTCGCGGCGGGCTGGGGCGCGAACTGGCTGACGGGCTGGCTCGCGCACGACCGGGCCTTCACAGAGGCCGCGCTGGGGCTCGCCGGGAACGAACGCATCGCGGGCTTCATCCACATCGGCGCCGAACGCGCCACGCCGCCCGAGCGCCCGCGTCCCGATCTCGACCGGATCGTGACGTGGCTCTCGGAGTGATCCTGTCGGCCTTTCTGAAGGCGCTCGGGCAGCTCGGCGACCGGCGGTTCCGCGCGGTGCTCTGGCGCGGGCTGGCGCTGACCCTCGGGCTTCTGGCGGGGCTGACGGCGCTTCTGGTCTGGGGCGTCGGCGCGCTCGTCGGGGACACGGTCGCGCTGCCGCTCCTGGGCGAGGTCGCCTGGGTGGACGATGTCCTGTCCTGGGCCTTCCTGGCGCTGATGATCGGGCTTTCGGTCTTCCTGATGGTGCCGGTGGCGGCGGCCTTCGTCTCGATCTTCCTCGAGGAGGTGGCCGGCGCGGTGGAGGCGCGGCATTACCCCGCGCTGCCGCCGGCGGACGAGGTCTCGGTCCTCGACGGGCTGCGCGACGGGGCCGCGGCCTTCGGGCTGCTGATCGTGGCCAACGTCGTGGCGCTCGCCGTGACGCTGGTCTTTCCGATCGGGGGGCTGCCGGTCTTCTACGCGGTCAACGGGCTGCTGCTGGGGCGGGAGTATTTCACCGTCGCGGCCATGCGCCGTGTCGGCCGGCCGGAGGCCGCACGGCTGCGGCGCAAGCATCTGCCCACGATCTGGGCGGCCGGCGTGCTGATGGCGCTGCCGCTCACCGTGCCGGTGCTCAACCTGGTCGTGCCGATCCTCGGCGCGGCGACCTATACGCACATCTTCCACGCGCTGGAGCGGCGCGGCTGAGGCTCACTCCACGAGCGGCGATTCGGGCCCCATCCGACCGAACATGTCGATATCGCGCACCGTGATCGCGTCGGACAGGATCACCGCCGCCAGCATGGCCCAGAGGGCCGCCGCGACGAGCGTGGAGATCACCACCTTGCGCTTCAGGTGATGGTGCTCCGGCGCGCCGGCGGAGGTGCCCTCGACCACGTTGCCGAGATCCCCCTGTGTCTGGATGCGGAACGGCAGCGCCGTCAGGAACACGAGAAACCAGAGGACTGCGTAGAGCACGACGGCGGAGGCGATGGACATGGGCGTTCCTTTCCGGGCGCGGGCGGCTCAGACCTCTTCGAGTTCGACGAGGCAGCCGTTGAAATCCTTCGGATGCAGGAAGAGCACCGGCTTGCCGTGCGCACCGATCTTCGGCTCCCCGTCGCCGAGCACGCGCGCGCCGCTCTCGGCGAGGCGGTCGGCGGCAGCGCGGATGTCCTCCACCTCGTAGCAGACGTGGTGGATGCCGCCCGCGGGGTTCTTGGCGAGGAACCCGGCGATCGGGCTGTCCTCCCCAAGGGGGTGCAGAAGCTCGATCTTGGTGTTGGGCAACTCGATGAAGATCACCGTGACGCCGTGCTCGGGCTCCTCCTGCGGGGCGCCGACGGTCGCGCCCAGCGCGCCGCGGTACTGATCGGCCGCGGCCTCGAGGTCGGGGACGGCGATGGCGACGTGGTTCAGGCGTCCGATCATGGGCAGGCTCTCCTCGGCTCGGCTTGGCGCGTTATGCGTCGCCGGGCGGGCGGGCCGCAAGGGGCAGCGCGCCGCACCCGGGGCCACGGCGTGGTTAACCCCGCCTTCACCCCGAGGGGCGGAGAGTGGGCGCGCGCCAACCGATAGGAGCCCGAGATGGACGAGATCGCCCCCTTCGCCGCCGCCCCGCTGCCCACCGCCGCGCGGCCGTTCCTTGGCCTGACCCTGCTGGTCGTGGAGGACAGCCGCTACGCCTCGGAGGCGGTGCGGCTGCTCTGCCTGAAATCCGGCGCGCGCATCCGCCGGGCGGACAGCCTGCGCACGGCGCGCCGGCATCTCGCCGTCTACCGGCCCGTCGTTCTGCTGGTCGATCTGGGGCTCCCGGACGGCACCGGCGCCGCCCTGATCGCGGAGATGGCGGAGGCGCGGCCGCGCATTCCCGTACTGCTCGGCATGAGCGGCGACCCGGCCCGCGCGCGCGAGGCGGCGTCCGCGGGCGCGGACGGCTTTCTGGAAAAGCCGATCGGCTCGCTCGCCGCGTTTCAGGCCGCGGTGCTGAACCGGCTCCCGGACCGTGCGCGCGCCTGCTACGACGAGGCCGCGCCGGAGGACCTGCGCCCCGACCCCGCGCTCTACCGCGACGACCTCGCCCATGCCGCCGAGATCATCGGCGGCGAGATGGAGGAGGCGTCGCTCGCCTATCTCGTGCAGTTCCTGAGCGGCCTCGCAGAGAGCGCGGGCGACGCGCCGCTCTCCGAGGCCGCCGCCGCGCTGGCCGAGGCCCGCCGCAGCGGCCGTCCCGCCGGCAGCCCCCTCGCCCGGGTCGCGGGCCTCGTGCAGGAGCGGCTCACCGAACGGGCGGCGATCTGAGGAGGCGGGATCACGCCCCGGTGCAAGCCATCGGGACGAAGTGCAGACAGTACATGTCCCGCAGTGTCGGGGCCGCAAGGCACAGCCGCGCCCGACCACGGGGTGTTGCCCACACGAGGTGGTCAGCGCCCGTCAGATCGGCACTGACGATCCGGAGGTGCTGACGGGTCTCCGGTCGCTGGCCGACGCAAGGGCAGGGACGAGACAGCCGGGGCCGCGCAAGCAGGCCCCCGTCGGACGCCCGTGGCCTCACTCCTTGGGGATCACGCGGAGGCCGAGCTCCATGAGCTGTTCGGCCGAGGGCTCGGAGGGGGCGCCCATCATCAGGTCCTCGGCCCGCTGGTTCATCGGGAAGGGGATGACCTCGCGGATGTTGATCTCGTCGGCGAGCAGCATCACCAGCCGGTCGATGCCGGCCGCGCAGCCGCCGTGCGGGGGCGCGCCGTAGTGGAAGGCGGTGAAAAGCCCGCCGAAGCGGCGGCGCACTTCCGCCTCCGAATAGCCGGCGATCTCGAAGGCCTTGAGCATGACCTCCGGCTTGTGGTTGCGGATCGCGCCCGAGACGACCTCGTAGCCGTTGCAGGTCAGGTCGTATTGCCAGCCCTTCACCTCCAGCGGGTCGCCCTCGAGCGCCTCCATCCCCCCCTGCGGCATGGAGAAGGGGTTGTGCTCGAAGTCGATCGTGCCGGTCTCGGCATCCTTCTCGTAGATCGGGAAATCCACGATCCAGGCGAAGGCGAAGCGCCCCTCGTCCAGATGGCCCAACTCGCGCCCGATGACGTCGCGCGCGCGGGAGGCCACCCCCTCGAAGTCCTTCGGCCGCCCGCCGAGGAAGAAGGCCGCGTCCCCCTTGCCGAGGCCGAGCTGGCGCCGGATCGCCTCGGTCCGCTCGGGGCCGATGTTCTTGGCGAGGGGGCCGGCGGCCTC
>NZ_JAWLFS010000165.1:0-6804 GCF_041685465.1 Rhodosalinus sp.
GACATCGCCGCCGAAGAAGACGGGCGCCATCTGTGTCCAGCCGTCGGGATAGGTGGTGTTCTCGTAAAGCAGCGTGCCGGCTTCCATCTTGTCCTCGCCGGTGTAGCCGGTGAGGTAAGAGGCCACGTATTCCGCGCCCCCCATGCCCTTGAAGAGCTGGTTGATGCCGGTACCGTAGGGGCCGCTGAAGCCCGCGCGGGCCTTCGCCATGAGCGAGAGGTCGGGCGCGCCCTGGCTTTCGTTCGCGGGGAAGTGGTTGACCGGCTTCAGTTCCTGCACGTCTCCGGTATCGGGATCGACGATGTCCGGGTTGGCGGCCGGGTCGGCCACCATGAAGTCGGCAGCATAGGCCCGGACCTGATCCGCCGGCATTCCCGGCCCCGTCTCGTTCGACAGGGTGCGGATCGGCACGTGCTCGAGCCCGTGGCACGAGGCGCAGACCTGCGTGTAGACCTGCAGCCCGCGCTGGAGTTGCGCCTGGTCGTAGGTGCCGAACGGCCCCTCGAAGGAGAAGTCGTAGTCGGTCACCTCGCCCGCGCCGCCGGCGGCGAAGGCCCCGCTGCCGGCCACGGAGAGCGCGGTGGCAGCGGCGATGACGGTCGTTCTGAACATGTCTCGCGGTTCCTTTCGTTCGGCCCGGGTCACTCGGCGGGGGTCTCGACGGTCTTCGTCCCGCCGGAGGGCGCGAGGTGCTCCTTGAAGTCTTCCTCGATCGTCGCGGGCTGCGGCGCCGGCTTCTCGAAGACGCCGAGCAGCGGCATGATCACGAGGAAGAAGGCGAACCAGTAGGTGGCGCCGATCAGGGCGATGGTCGGGTAGATACCCTCCGCCGGCATGGCACCGGCCCACATCAGCACGAAGAAGTTCACGCAGAAGACGGCGAACCACCACTTGAACATCGGCCGGTAGCGGCCCGAGCGCACGCTCGAGGTGTCGAGCCACGGCACCAGCGCGACCACGATGATCGAGCCGAACATGGCCAGCACGCCGAAGAACTTCGCGTCGATGATTCCGCCGGTGATGAAGCTCGTGAACTGGACGATCCAGACCGAGTCGTCGAAGGCGCGCAGGATCGCGTAGAAGGGCAGGAAGTACCATTCCGGCACGATGTGCGCGGGCGTCACCAGCGGATCGGCCTCGATGTAGTTGTCGGGGTGCCCGAGGTAGTTGGGCATGAAGCCGACGATCGCGAAGAACACGATGAAGATCACGCCGAGGGCGAAGAGGTCCTTCATCACGAAGTAGGGCCAGAAGGGCACCGTGTCCTTTTCCGCCTCTGCCTTCGAGGTGCGGCGGACCTCGACGCCCGTGGGGTTGTTGTTGCCCGTCGTGTGGAAGGCCCAGATGTGCACGATCGACAGCCCGAGGATGATGAAGGGCATCAGGTAGTGCAGCGAGAAGAAGCGCTGCAGCGTCGCGTTGTCGACGGCCGGGCCGCCCTGCAGCCACACCAGCAGCGTGTCGCCCACGAAGGGGATCGCGCCGAAGAGGCCGGTGATCACCGTCGCGCCCCAGAAGGACATCTGGCCCCACGGCAGGACGTAGCCCACGAAGGCCGTGGCCATCATCAGGATGTAGATCAGGATGCCGATGATCCAGGTGATCTCGCGCGGTTCCTTGTAGGAGCCGTAGTAGAGGCCGCGCGCGATGTGCGCGTAGACCGCCACGAAGAAGAGCGAGGCGCCGTTCATGTGGATGTAGCGGAGCAGGTGCCCGCCGTTCACGTTCCGCATGATGTGCTCGACGCTGGCGAAGGCCATGTCGGCGTGCGGCGTGTAATGCATCACCAGCACGATGCCGGTGACGATCTGCAGCACCAGCGTGAAGGTCAGCACGATCCCCCAGATCCACATCCAGTTGAGGTTCTTGGGGGTGGGAATCATGATCGTGTCGTAGAGCAGCCCGACGATCGGCAGGCGCCGATGCAGCCACTTCTCGCCGCCGCTCGAGGGCTCGTAATGGTCGTGCGGAATTCCGGACATCGGTGCGCCTCCTTAGCCCAGCTTGATCGTGTTTTCGTCGACGAACTCGGCGACGGGAATATGCAGGTTCTCGGGCGCGGGGCCCTTCCGGATGCGCCCGGCACCGTCATAGTGCGAGCCGTGGCAGGGGCAGAACCAGCCCTTGTAGTCACCCGCGCCGTCGCCGATCGGCACACAGCCGAGGTGCGTGCACACGCCGATCTGCACCAGCCACTCGCCGGTGTTTTCCCCCTCGAACGGGGGCAGCGTGCGGTTGAGGTCGGTCGCGGGCAGATCGCCCTCCGCGTTGGGGTTGCGGGCTTCGGGGTCGATCAGGTCATCGACCTCCACCTCGCGCTCCGCCTCGATCTCTTCCGGCGTGCGGCGCCGGACGAAGACCGGCTTGCCGAGATACTTGACCGTGAGCTGCGAGCCGGGATCGAGCGTGGACACGTCGACGCGGATGGTCGACAGTGCCTCGACGTCGGCCGACGGGTTCATCTGGTCGACGAGGGGCCAGATCGCGGCGCCGGCCGTCACCGCCCCTGCGCCGGCCGTCGCGTAGTAGAGGAAATCGCGTCTGGTTCCCTGATGGTCCTCTGCGTGGGACATGCGGCTTCTCCATCTCTGGGCCGGCCCGGGCCGGGATCAATGGCACGCCCGACCGCGCAACGGTCCGGGCGTCATCGTGGTGCTATGTAGCGAGACGCAGGGGAGCCGTCCAGCGATACAATGCCGCGCCCCGGCACTGCGACAGCCCGCCATTGAGGGCCGGGCGCGGCTTGAGACCGGCGCGCGGCGGGCGTAGAGTCGCGGCGCCAGCGAAACGGAGCCAGCGCCGTGCGACACCTGATCGGACCCATCTTCACCGCGCTCTTGACCGGGGCGCTCGCCTTGCCCGCGGCAGCGGAGTTCGAGCTCGGCGTCTACTCGGGCTGGCAGACGGCACCCGCGAGCCGCGCCGAGGGCGATCGCCCCGGCGGCGGCACCTACAGCGAAAGCTTCGACTGGGAGGGGCGCTCCTTCGAGATGCCGCTCTACTACGGTCTGCGCGGGACATGGTGGACGGGCGAGCGCTTCGGCTGGGGCGTCGAGGGCACGCATACGAAGGTCTATGCGCCCGACGGCGCCCGCAACGCCGCCGGGTTCGACCGCTTCGAGCTTTCCGACGGCTTGAACATCATCACCCTGAACGCGCTGCGCCGCTGGCCGAATCG
Source organism: Rhodosalinus sp. (assembly GCF_041685465.1). Taxonomy (NCBI): domain Bacteria; kingdom Pseudomonadati; phylum Pseudomonadota; class Alphaproteobacteria; order Rhodobacterales; family Paracoccaceae; genus Rhodosalinus; species Rhodosalinus sp. Next base: position 3,179 of record NZ_JAWLFS010000165.1, read on the forward strand.
CTGGGCGGGACTGACGCCCTACGTCGGCGGCGGCCTCGGCTTCGCCATGCCGCATGTCGACGTGGCGCCCACGGGCGGCCCGCGTACCTATGGGTTCGAGGTGACCGGCCCGGCGGCGCGCGTCTTCGCCGGGGCGAGCTACGCGGTGACGGAGCGCTGGTCCGTCTTCGGCGAATATCAGGCGACCTGGTCCGACAACACGGCCGACCTCGACGGCGGCGGCTCGCTCGAGACGGAAATCGTGACCAACGCCCTGAACCTGGGTGTCAGCTACAGCTTCTGAGGGGGTGTCACGCCGCCGGTCGCGGGCCGACGGGCGGGGATCGCGGTGCGGGGAAGGCCGCGGCGGCCGGGTGCCGCACCGGCGCGGGCGGCGGCGAACGCGTCGCCGCAAGAGCGTCAGGCGGCAGGTGGTCGCGTGGCCGCCATCGAGGGGCGCTCCGCGAAGACGGCATACCAGTCGTCCAGCGCCCCGCGCCCCTGCCGCCAGTTGCGCCCGGGGTGGCGGAAATCGAGGTAACCCAGCGCGCAGCCCACGGCGATCTGGCCCATGTCGAGCCGTCCCGAGAGGTGGCTCATCCAGCGGGTTCCGAGCGCGTCGAGGGCGCGGGAGATCTTGTCCCACTGCGCGGCGAGCCAGTCCTCCGAACGGTGCGCCTCGGGCCGGAAGCGCGCCTCGTAGACCATGAGCACCGCCGCATCGAGGATGCCGTCCGCGGTCGCCTCGAGCGTCAGCACCTCCCAGATGCGGCTGTCCGGGTAGAGCGCCCCGCCGGCCCGGTCGTCGAGGTAGCGGCAGATCACCCGGCTGTCGTGGAGCGCGGGCCCGTCGTCGCGCGCGAGCGCCGGGATCTTGCCCAGCGGATTGGCCGTCGCGAGCCGCGGGTCGGTCGCCATCGGCGTCGTCGCGGTCGCGATCTCCTCGACCTCGTCGTCGAGGCCGAGCTCGCGGATCGCGACGCGCACCTTGCGCACGTAGGGCGAGGCGGCGGAGGCGTGAAGCTGAAGCATGGGGCGTCTCTCCGGACTAGGGGTGCAGGGTGCGGCGCGGCACCCGGCGCTGTCAACGCGGCGCGGCGGAGGGGGCGCTGCCCCCTCTTGGCCTGCGGCCAATTCACCCCCGGAGTATTTGGGCCAAGATGATGGGCGCGACGCAGTGTCCGGGCGTCGGGGAGGCTTCGTGACGGGCGCAAGGGACGCGCTGTCGGGCGCCGTGGAGGAGGAACTGCCCGCTCTTGGCCTGTGGTCAATTCACCCCGGGGATTCTTGCCGGGAAGAAGGGCCGGGTGCAGTTCCGTCGGGGCGCGTTCGTTGTTCAAGCCTGTGTCGCCGCCGCCGCGGTCGGCCCTGCGGTCGATACGGGCCGGTCAGGCGGTCAGGCGGGCGCTGTCGTGGCCGGTGATGCGGGCCGGGACGATTTCGCCCACGGGCTGATCGGCGCCGAACTGCACCTCGGCGAAGCCTTCGGTGCGCCCGCGCCGGGGGCTTTCCATCAGCGCATTCTGGCGCGTGCCCACCTGCGCGGCGAGCCAGGCCGCGCGGTGCCGCTCACCCGCGGCGCGCAGGCGGCGGGCGCGGTCGCGGCTCGTGGCGCCGTCCACCTGCGGCATGCGCGCGGCCGGTGTGCCGGCGCGCGGCGAGAAGGGAAAGACGTGCAGCCAGGTGAGCCCGCAGTCCGCGACGAGGCGGAGGGAGTTCTCGAACGCCGCCTCCGTCTCGGTCGGGAAGCCCGCGATGATGTCGGCGCCGAAGACCACGTCGGGGCGCAGGCGCCGCGCCTCCTCGCAGAAGCGGATGGCGTCGTCGCGCAGGTGGCGGCGTTTCATGCGCTTGAGGATCAGGTCGTCGCCGTGCTGCAGCGAGAGGTGCAGGTGCGGCATGAGCCGCGGTTCGGTCGCCAGCGCCTCCATCAGCGCGGGGTCCGCCTCGATCGAATCGATCGAGGAGAGGCGCAGGCGCGGCAGGTCGGGCACCAGCTTCAGCACGCGGCGTAGCAGGTCGCCGAGGCGCGGGCGGCCGGGCAGGTCGGCCCCCCAGCTCGTCAGGTCCACGCCCGTGAGCACCACCTCGTTGTAGCCCGCGTCGCGCAGGCGGCGGATCTGGTCCACCACGACGCCCGCGGGCACCGAGCGCGAGTTGCCGCGGCCGTAGGGGATGATGCAGAAGGTGCAGCGATGGTCGCAGCCGTTCTGGATCTGGACATGGGCGCGCGAGCGGGTGCCGAAGCCGTCGATCAGGTGATGGGCGGTTTCGCGCACGGACATGATGTCGTCGACCTGTACCCGCTCCGTGCCCGGGTCGCCGGCGAGCGCGCCCCAGGTCTCCGGGCGCATCTTCTCGGCGTTGCCGAGGACGTGGTCGACCTCCGCCATGGCGGAGAAGGTCCCGGGCTCCACCTGCGCGGCGCAGCCGGTGACGAGGATGCGCGCCTCCGGGTTGTCGCGGCGCAGGCGGCGGATCTCCTGCCGGGCCTTGCGCACGGCCTCGGCGGTCACCGCGCAGGTGTTGACCACCACGGCGTCGTCGAGGCCGGCCGCCTCCGCCATGCGGGTCATCGCTTCCGTCTCGTAGGCGTTGAGGCGGCAGCCGAAGGTGGTGAAGCGCGGCGCGCTCATGCCGGCGCTTCCAGGAACTCGGGCGTGAGCCGGCCGGAGAAGACATGCGCCGTGGGCCCGGTCATCCGGACCCCCTCCGCGCGCCAGTCGATCTCGAGCGTGCCGCCGTCGAGGACCACCGTGACCCGCGGCCCGGTGATCCCGCGCCGCGCCGCGGCCACCGCGGCGGCGCAGGAGGAGGAGCCCGAGGCCAGGGTGATGCCGGCGCCGCGTTCCCAGACGCGGACGCGCAGGCGGTCGGGGCCTTCGAGGCTCGCCACCTGCACGTTGGTGCGCTCGGGAAAGAGCGGGTCATGCTCGATCCGGGGCCCGAGCGCGGCGAGGTCGACGCCCTCGGCGTCGTCGACGAAGAAGGTGCAGTGCGGATTGCCCATGCCGGTCGCCGTGGGCGCCCCGTCGAGGGGCAGTTCCAGCGTGTCCATCTCGCGCGCCAACGGGACATCCTGCCATGTCAGCCCCGGCGACCCCATGTTCACCGCCGTGAGCGCCCCGCGCCGTTCGGCCGCGAGGACCCCGTGCGCGGTGGCGAGGCGCAGCGTGTCGCGGCCCATCTCCGCCATCAGGTGGCGGGCGATGCAGCGCGTGGCGTTGCCGCAGGCCGCCGAAGGCGAACCGTCGGCGTTCAGGAAGTCGAGCCGCGCGTCGGCATCGGCATCCGCGCGGATCAGCGCAAGCTGGTCGAAGCCCACGCCGCGGTGGCGGTCCGCGAGCGTGCGTGCGAGCGCGGGCGTCACCTCGACGGCGCGGGCGCGCGCGTCGATCACGACGAAGTCGTTGCCGAGCCCGTGCATCTTCATGAAGGGCAGACCGGTGTCAGCGCGGCGATCCATGTCAGGCCATATACGCCTCGCGGAGGCGGCTTTCCAGTGGCGCGCGGAGCGCGTGTTTCGGGGGTTGACCGCTCTGCGCGCTCTTTCTAGAAGCGCCCAACGTGGGCCGTTAGCTCAGTTGGTAGAGCAACTGACTTTTAATCAGTGGGTCGCAGGTTCGAATCCTGCACGGCTCACCACG
>NZ_JAWLFS010000004.1:0-27299 GCF_041685465.1 Rhodosalinus sp.
ATGCCGTTTCCATGGTCTACCTCCTCTGCCGTCTGTCTCGACAGTATCGACGAGACCCGGCGGTTGCGGGAGGGCGTATCCACACCATCATACATGGTCCGAGAGACAATGGCGAACGGCACCTTCGGCCCGGAGACGGTCCGGGTGCCCCGGGCCCCGATCGCCGGTGAGGATGGGCGGCCCTGCGAACGGCGCTCGCGGGCGCTTCTCTCCGGCACCGCACCGACCTGCGATCCCGCGCCACGGAGCGCCCGGGATCACGCGGGACGTGCCGGAGACGGCCGGCAAATGAGTTCATAAGAAAAACAATCAATTGCGTCACCGCTGGATGCAGGGATTTTTGCGTTCCATTTCAAATACCAAGCGCTGTTTTCACCGAAGGGTGCCTGCGTCTTCACTGTTGACCGAACGGGATCATCGGGCCTCCGATAGGACATCGGCGTGGGCCCGAGCGACCTGCGGGGGCGCGCCCGACGACGGGATCGCGCAGGCTGACGACCGGTGGAGGATATTGCGAATGACGACGAGCCAAGCACCTTGCGCGGACATCGTGTTGCGCGGCGGGACGATCTGGTGCGGGCTCGGCCTGCCGACGGTCGAGGCCATCGCGCTCGGCGACGGCGTGGTGCTCGAGACCGGCGACGCGGAGGCGGTCGCGCCGCTGATCGGTCCGCACACCCGGGTTGTCGACCTGGCGGGGCGGCTTGCCACACCCGGGCTGAACGATGCGCACATGCACCTGATCCCGTACGGAACCGCCATGGCAGAGGTCGATCTGCGTCCGTCCGCGGCCCCGACGCTGGCGGCGCTGCTGTCGGCCCTGCGCGATCGGGCGGCGACCCTGCCCAGGGGCGAATGGGTGATCGGCCGCGGTTACGATCATTTCCGGCTCGACACGGGGCGACACCCTTACCGCGAGGAGCTCGACGAGGCGGTGCCGGATCACCCTGTCTATATCGTGCGCACGGACGGGCATCTGGCGGTCGCCAATTCCCGCGCGCTCGCGCTGGCCGGCATCACGGAGGACACGCCATCGCCGCCAGGCGGACTGATCGAGCGACAGAACGGGCGCCTGACCGGTATGGTGGCCGAGACCGGGCGCGAGCCGCTGATGAACGTGCTGCCGCGCGCCAGTGTCGAGGCGCTGGTCGAGAGCATCGAGCGCGGCGGCGCGGATCTGCTGGCCCGCGGCATCACCTCGGTCATGGAGGCCGCGGTGGGCATCCGCGACGGGTGGACCGAGATGGAAGCCTACCAGGAGGCGCACGCCACGGGACGTCTGCCGGTTAGGGTCTACGCAACGCTGATGGGTGACAAGACCCGCAGCATCCTGCCGCAATGCTCCGCAGCGGGCCTCCTGTCGGGCACCGGCGATGATCGCCTGCGAATCGGGGCGGTCAAGATCTTCACCGACGGTTCGGCGGGCGGACGCACCGCGGCGATGACCCGGCCCTATCTGGGTGGCGACCCGGACGACCTCGGGCTGCTCTGCCTGTCCGACGAAGAGGTCACCGACATGGTCATGGCGGGGCACGAGGCGGGCTACCGCTTTGCAATCCATGCCATCGGCGACGCGGCGATCGAACAGGTTCTCAACGCCTACGAGGCCGCCCTCGCCGCGCATCCCGACCCCGACCGTCGCCACCGGATCGAGCACTGCGGCTGGCTGCGTCCCGACCAGATGGCCCGGATGACGCAGATGCATGTGCTGCCGGCCCCACAGCCGGCCTTCCTGTACTATTTCGGCGATCTCTACCTCACCCTCGCCGAGCGCGAGCGGGTGGAGGCCAGCCATCCCATGCGCACCTGGATCGAGGCGGGGCTCACCCCCTCCGCATCCACCGATTGCCCGGTGGTCGAGATCGACCCCTTCGCCAATCTCTACACGATGGTCACGCGCAAGACCTCGGCCGGGACGGTGCTGGGCGCCGAGCATTGCCTGAGCATGGAGGAGGCGCTCGACGCCTATACCCGCGCATCGGCCTATGCCGCGCATGAGGAAACGATCAAGGGCCGGCTGGTGCCGGGCCAGCTTGCCGATGTCGCGGTCTTCGATACCGATCTGCTCACCTGCGCGCCCGAGGAGATCCTGACGACGCGCTGCGACCTGACGGTGCTGGGGGGCGAGATCGTGTTCGAGCGGGGCGCCGTCCCGGCATGATGTCGCAGATCGCCAACCGGCTGCTGATCTCGATCCCGGTTCTGTTCGGGGTTCTGGTGCTCGGCTTCGGGCTTTTGATCCTCGTGCCGGGGGATCCCGCCATCGTCATGGCCGGCCCGACCGCGTCGCCCGACGTGGTCGCCGCGGTCCGCGAGGAAATGGGCCTCGACGAGCCGGTGGTGGTCCAGTTCTTCAGCTATCTCGGGCGCGTCCTGCAGGGCGACCTTGGCCGGTCGCTGATCTCCAACAAGACGGTCCTGTCGGAACTCCTTGCCGCGATCGGACCGACTGCCGAGCTGATGTTCGCCTGCCTGATCTGGTCGGTACCGCTGGGCATCGCGCTGGGCACGCTTGCGGCGGTGTTTCGAGGGGGGCTGATCGACCGGGCGATCATGGCGTTTTCGGTCGCCGGTGTTTCGCTGCCGATCTTCTTCATATGCCTCATGATGATCCAGTTCTTCGGGGTCAAATGGCAGTTGCTGCCGTTCATCGGGCGCGGGGGGCCGCTCTGGACCGTCGAGGGCCTGCGCCATATCGCGCTGCCGGCGCTGTCGCTGGGCGCGATCTTCATCGGGCCGGTCGCGCGGATGACCCGCAGCTCGGTGCTCGAGGTGCTCAAGCTCGACCATGTTCGCACCGCGCGCGCCAAGGGTCTGAGCGAGACGCGCGTGATCCTGCGCCACGGCCTGCGCAACGCGCTGATCCCGGTCATCACGCTGATCGGGCTGCAGGCCGGCTACCTCGTGGGCGGCGCCGTGGTCACCGAAAGCATCTTTTCCTACCCGGGCATCGGTCGCCTGGCGGTGGGTGCGATCCTGTCGTCGGATTTCCCGTTGGCGCAGGGCGCGATCCTGATCCTCGCGCTGGGATTCATCCTGATCAACCTGATCGTCGACATTCTCTACGCGCTTCTCGATCCGCGGGTACAGACATGACGGCCGCACAGGACAGCGGCGCGACCAAGGTCGGCCCGGACACCGCGGCGCCCACCAACCGGGCCGGTGCCGGCGCCGGGGCAGAGGATCAGATGGACGCGCCGATGCCGGTCCGGCCGTGGTGGCAGCGCCTTGCGCAGGATCCGGCGGCGCTTGTGGCGGCGGCAGTGCTGGTGATCATCGTCGTCTGCGCGATCGCCGCGCCGCTGATCGCCCCGCATGATCCCTTCGCCAGCTCCCGCGCGGTGATGCAGCCGCCGGTCTGGACCGACCGTGGCAACTGGCTGCATCCGATGGGCACGGACGGACAGGGTCGCGACATGCTGTCGAGGCTCTTCTACGGGACACGCCTGACGCTGATCATCGGCGTCGTCTCGGTGGCCGTGGGCGGCATCCTTGGATCGCTCATGGGACTGATGGCGGCGTTCCGGCCGGCGCTCGACCCATGGGTGATGCGTCTCGTGGACGTGATGCTGTCGTTTCCCGCGATCCTGCTGGGGCTCGCGCTGGTCGCCGTTCTGGGTCCGGGCGCGGGGCCTGTCATCGTCGCGCTCGCCATCGCCACCATCCCCGACTGCGCGCGCATCGCGCGCTCCATCGCCATGTCGATCATGAAACAGGAATACATCGAGGCTGGCCGCGCGCTGGGCCTGTCGAACGCCGCACTGTTCAGCCGATACCTGCTGCGCAACTGCATCTCGTCGATCATGATCTTCATATCTCTGCGGTTCGGCCAGATCATCCTGATCGGCGCGGCGCTGTCCTTTCTCGGCCTCGGCGCGCGGCCGCCGACCGCGGAGCTGGGCATGATGGCCGCGCAGGGTCGCGATTTCCTGCTGTTCGCGCCGCATATCGCGGTCATCCCGTCCGTCCTGATCTTCGTGATCGTGCTGAGCGCCAATGTGCTCGGCGATGCGCTGCGCGACGTTCTCGACCCCAGGCTGCGATCCTGATCGATCGTGGCATCCCGCAAGACCAAGCAGAAACGTCCACTCAAGCAACAGGGAAGACTGGAACCATGAAACGACTACTGACGACCACAGCGGTTCTGCTGACGGCCGGCATCGCCCAGGCGCAGGAGATCACGATCGTGCGCGAGGTGGACAGCAACAACTACGACCCGCACAAGACCACGTCGCGCGCGGCCTCCGAAGTGCTGTTCATGATGGGCGACACGCTGGTCAGCCTCGCCCCGGACATGCAGACCGTCGAGCCCGGCGTCGCCGAAAGCTGGGAGGTCAGCGAGGACGGCACGACCTACACCTTCAAGCTGCGCGAGGACGTGCAGTTCTGCGACGGAAAGCCGATGACGGCCGAGGATGTCGCCTATTCGATGAACCGCTGGGTGGACCCCGAAACCAACTCCCCGGTCGCCTGGCGCGCGGGCGAGGTCGAAAGCGTCACGGCGATCGACGACTACACCGTCGAGTACAAGCTCGAGGCGCCGTTTTCGGAGCTGCTCTATCAGCTCACGCAGAGCTTCGGCACGATAATCGATTCCGAGAATGTCGAGGAGCTGGGCGAGGATTTCGGAGTGGCCGGATTCAACGGAACCGGCCCGTTCTGCTGGGTTGAATGGACCCCGCGCGACACCATGATCATCGAGCGGCACGACGCCTATACATGGGGCGCGCCGTTCCATGAGAACACCGGTCCGGCGTCGATGGAGCGGATCACGTGGCAGATCGTGCCCGAGGAGAACACCCGCACCGTCTCCGTCCTGACCGGTCAGAGCGAGGTGACCCAGTACGTTCCCGACATCGCGCTCGAACAGCTGCGCTCCGCGCCCAATGTCGAAGTGGTGGCATCGGATCTCGCGTTCTGGACATATTTCATGGGGTTCAAGATCGACAAGGAAACGGTGTCCGACCCGGCCGTGCGTCGCGCGATCAACCTTGGCGTTAACCAGGAGGCGATGGCGGAGGACCTTTTCTTCGGCGCGGTGCAGCCGGCCTATTCCTATGTCAGCCAGGAGGCGCTTGACTGGAACAGCGATGTCGATGACATGCTGCTGAAATACGATCCGGACCGCGCGAATGAAATCCTCGACGAGGCCGGCTGGACCCGCGAGGACGACGGGATCAGGTCCAAGGACGGCGTGCGGCTGGAGCCGACGGCCTATGTCTTTGCCGGCTCGACCTGGGGCAAGATCTCCGAGGCAGTGCAGTCCTATCTGCGCGAAATCGGCGTGAACATGCAGGTTCAAGCCTTCGACGCGACCGTGGCCTGGGGCAAGCTCGCGACACAGGAATTCGACATCTTCAGCATGTCTTTTCCCTATGTGTCATCTGGTGACGCGCTCAATCTCTATTTCCGGTCTGAAAATGTACCGTCGCCCAATCGGATGAACTGGATCGACGAAACGACCGACGAGCTTCTGCTGACCGGGGCGACGGCGACGACCGATGCGGCACGCGCGGACGCCTATGGCGAAGTACTCGAAATGGTGCATGAAGCCGCTGTGTGGCTGCCGCTCTATCACGAGCCGATGGTGATCGCGTATTCCTCGGGGCTCGAGCCGGTCGTGCCGCACAACATCTACGGGGCCGGCCTCTACAAGGGGTTAGACCTGAAGTTCGCCGACTGATCGAAGCGGCCGCGCGCCCGGCCGGCGCGCGGCCCGACGCCCGTTTCTTCCCAAGCGCCCTGCAAGGATACGTCCAGCTCATGCCCGTCACCGTCATTCGAAACGCCGCCTGGATCGTGGCCTACGACGCCGCCGAGGACAGTCACCGATACCTGCACGACGGTGACGTCGCCTTCGACGAAGGTGGCATACTGCATGTCGGCGGGCCGTATGAAGGCCGCGTTGATGTCGAGATCGACGGGCGTGACCGACTGGTCAGCCCGGGCCTCGTGAACATCCATTCGCATCCATCCTCGGAGGCGATGAACAAGGGCATGCTGGACGAGATCGGCTCGCCGCGCCTGGGCATGTCGTCGCTCTACGAATTCATGCCGCTCTTCCGCCCCGACGATGCCGGCCGCGAGGCCTGTGTCGCGGTCACCTATGCCGAGCTCCTGAAATCCGGCGTGACCACGCTGGTCGATCTTTCGGTCGCCTGGGAAGGCTGGGTCGAGACCTTCGCCGCCTCGGGCCTGCGCGGGATCGTGGCGCCGATGTACCGCTCTGCCCGCTGGTATACGGACAACGGGCATGTCGTCGAGTACGAGTGGGAGGCCGATGGCGGCCGCGCCGCCATGGACACGGCCGTCGCAACGGTCGACGCTGCCATGGCCCACCCCTGTGGCCGCCTGTCGGGCATGATCGCGCCCAGCCAGATCGACACCTGTACCCCCGACCTGATTGCCGACAGCTTCGCGCTGGCGCAGGAGCGCGGCCTGCCCTTCCAGATTCACGCCGCACAGTCGGTGGTCGAGTTCAACGAGATCACCCGACGCCACGGCATGACACCGTTCGAATGGCTCGACGATCTGGGCGTGCTCAAGCCCGGCGCGATCATCGGCCATGGCATTTTCCTGAACGACTACGACCACATCTTCTGGCCGGAGGCGGAGGATTTCGCGTTGCTGCAACGCTCCGGGGCGGCGGTGGCGCATTGCCCGACCGTGTTCCAGCGCCGCGGCATCGCGATGAACACCGTCGGCCGTTACATCCGCGGCGGCGTGCCGGTGGGCATCGGCACCGACACGTATCCCCACAACATGCTCGAGGAGTTGCGCAATGCGCTCTACCTGTCGCGCATCATGTCGCGGAACCCCTACGACCTGCGCACGGGCCATATCTACGACGCGGCCACGCTGGGCGGAGCGCGGATCCTCGGCCGCGACGACATCGGGCGGCTCGCCCCCGGCGCCAAGGCGGACCTGTTCCTCGCCGACCTGCGCGATCCGGCGATGATGCCCGTGCGCGATCCGTTGCGCTCGCTGATCTATGTCGCGGCGGAACGTGCGGTGCGCGACGTCTTCGTCGACGGCCGGCATCTGGTGGTGGACGGCGCCGTGCCGGGCATCGATCTCGCCGATGCGCTGGACCGGCTGGAGGCCGCGCAGCGACGCGCCGAAGCGGCGTTCCAGGGGCTCGACTATGCCGGGCGGCGACATGACGAGGCGTCTCCGTTCGTTTTCCCGAAAGGCTGAGCGATGCAGACCGACACCCCTCTTCTCGAGGTCGAGGATCTTGCCGTCGAATTCCACATCGGCGGCACCGTGCAGCGCGCCGTGCAGGGCGTGTCGCTGTCGCTGGGTCGCGGGCGCACGCTGGGCGTCGTCGGCGAGTCGGGCTGCGGAAAGTCGGTGACGTCGCTGTCGATCATGCGCCTCGTGCCGCAACCGCCGGGACATTACGCCGGCGGCGCGATCCGCTTCGACGGCACCGACCTGCTGTCGCTGGACGAGGCCGGGATGCGTGCGCTGCGCGGCGGTCGCATCGGCATGATCTTTCAGGAGCCGATGACGTCGCTCAACCCGGTCTACACCTGTGGTGCCCAGATCGAGGAAACCCTCTCGGTCCATTCCGGTCTGTCGCGCAGGGCCGCGCGCGAACGGGCGATAGAGATGCTCGACCTTGTCGGACTGCCGTCGCCGCGGGCGCGGGTCGACGACTATCCGCACCAACTGTCGGGCGGCCAGCGGCAACGCGTGATGATCGCGCTGGCGCTGGCCAACGACCCCGACCTGCTGATCGCCGATGAGCCGACGACCGCGCTCGACGTCACGATCCAGGCGCAGATCCTCGACCTGATGGGCGACCTGCGCAGCCGGACGGGCGCGGCGGTGATGCTGGTCACGCATGACCTGGGCGTGGTGGCGCAGACCTGCGACGACGTCGTGGTGATGTATGCCGGGCGCGTGGTGGAACGCGCCCCGACGGCGGCGCTCTTCGCGGATCCGCAGCATCCCTACACGGTCGGCCTGATGGCGGCGGTGCCGCGGTTCGACACGGCCGAGCGGCGGCTGACCACGATCCCCGGCACCGTGCCGCCGCCCTGGACCCACATCCCGGGCTGTCGCTTCGCGTCGCGCTGCCCGCTCGCCTCGGAGATCTGCCGGACCCAGGACCCGCCGCTGCGCGACCTGTCGCCGGGCCACGGCGTGGCCTGCTGGCATGCCCCGATCGAGGCCGTGGCATGACGGCGATGCTGCAGGTCGAGGGGCTGACCAAGCATTTCGAGATGCGCCGCGGCGTCCTGCGCCGCGTGGCAGGGGTGGTGCAGGCGGTCACCGATGTCAGCTTTTCGGTGGCCGAAGGCGAAACGCTCGCCGTGGTCGGCGAATCCGGTTGCGGGAAGTCGACCATCGGGCGATCGCTGCTGCGGCTGCTGGAGCCGAGCGCCGGCCGGGTGTCACTGGACGGCGTGTCGGTCACCGACCTGGACGCGAACGCGCTGCGCCAGATGCGGCGCAAGATGCAGATCATCTTTCAGGATCCCTTCGGATCGCTCAATCCCCGGATGACGGTCGCCGAAACGCTGGCCGAGCCCCTGCTGCTGCACGGGCTGGCGACGAACGACACGGTGACTTCGGCGGTGTCGTCGCTTTTGCGGACATGCGGCCTGCAGCCGTGGCATGCCGGCCGGTACCCGCACGAGTTTTCCGGGGGTCAGCGCCAGCGTGTCGGTATCGCCCGCGCCTTGGCAACCCGGCCGCGGCTCATCGTCTGCGACGAGCCGGTCTCCGCGCTCGACGTCTCGGTTCAGGCCCAGATCGTCAATCTTCTGAAGGATCTGCAAGGCGAATTCGGGATCGGTTACGTCTTCATCAGCCACGACCTCGCCGTCGTGCGGCACATGGCCGACCGCGTTGCCGTCGTCTATCTCGGACGCATCGTCGAGGAAGCCCCGGCCGAGACGCTTTTCGCCCGCCCGCGTCACCCCTACACCCGCTCGCTGATCGCCGCCGCCCCGCGGCCCGACCCCGCACTGCGCACGCATGGCGCCCCGGTGGAGGGCGATCTGCCCTCGGCGCTGAGCCCGCCGCCGGGATGCGCCTTCCACCCGCGCTGTCCGATGGCCGCGGAGCGCTGCCGGTCCGAGCGCCCGGTCCTGCGCAGCGTGGGCAACACGCGCGTGGCCTGCCATTTTGCCGAAACGGTCCCGGCCGACGCCCAGGCCGCCGAGTCCGCCCCTTCGGACAATCTGCGCCGACGCCTCAGGGTGCTCGAGGCCGCGCGCAACAAGGAAACCGCATGACCCCCTCCCGACCGGATACCGATCAAGCGCCCGCCCCGATGAACGGCGCCGAAAGCGTGGTGCGCAGCCTGCATGCCGCCGGGGTCGACGTGTGTTTCGCCAACCCCGGCACGTCGGAGATGCAGTTCGTCGACGCGCTGGACCGGACCGGGTTGATGCGCTGCGTCCTTGGCCTCTTCGAGGGAGTCGCGACCGGCGCAGCGGACGGCTACGCGCGCATGGCGTCCCGCCCGGCGGTGACCCTGCTGCATCTCGCGCCCGGCCTCGCCAATGCGGGCGCGAACATGCACAACGCGCGCAAGGCGAAGGCCCCGATGGTCAACATCGTGGGCGATCACGCGATCCGGCATCGCGGGTACGATGCGCCTTTGAGCGCGGATGTCGAGGGGGCGGCAGCCCCGTTCTCGGACTGGGTACGCACCGCCACCAGCGCCGGGAGCTTCGCCACCGACGCGATGGAGGCGCTCGGTGCCGCCATGTCGCGCCCCAACAGGGTGGCCACGCTGATCGCGCCGGCGGACATCGGCTGGGACTCGGGCGGCAGGATGGCGCCGCCGCCGCCGCCGCCGGCCTTCGCCCCGATGGAGGCGGAGGCGCTGGAGCGAGCCGCGGCGATGCTGGGACCCGACTGCGTGATGCTGGTCGGCGGCAGCGTTCTTGAGACACCCGAAGCGGTGGCCCGGCTTCAGGGGATCGCCGCGCAGACCGGCGCCACCCTGCTCGCGCCCACGTCGAACCGCCGCTTCGAACGCGGCGCGGGCCGCGCGCCCATCAACCGCGTGCCCTATCCGATCACCATGGCGCTCGAGACGCTGGCGCCGTTCAGGCGCGCTGTCCTGATCGAGACGGTGCCGCCGGTCGCCTTCTTCGCCTATCCCGGCAAGCCGAGCCTCCTGCTGCCCGAGGGCTGCGAGACGCTGACGCTCGCGGGCCGCGACGGCGACGGCCCGGCGGCGGCCGCCGCGCTTGCAGAGCGCCTGGACGCAGCCCCGCTGGTTGCCGCGTCCGAACGCCCCGCGCCGCCGCCGGCGGGTCCGATCACCGCGCCTGCCCTCGCTGCGGCCGTCGCCCATGTCCTCCCTGAAGGGGCGATCGTGGTCGATGAAAGCATTTCGGGCGGGCGCAACCTCTGGGGATCCACACAGGGCGCCGCACCGCATTCGTGGATCTCGCTCGCCGGCGGGGCCATCGGCGACGGCATTCCGCTGGCCCTCGGCGCGGCGATCGCCTGTCCGGACCGCCCGGTGCTCGCGCTGCAGGCGGACGGCTCCGCGATGTACACGATCCAGGGGCTGTGGAGCCAGGCACGCGAGGGCTGCAACGTCACCACCGTGATCCTCGCGAATCGGACCTACGAGATCCTCAAGAACGAATTGTTCGCCGTCGGCGCGAATCCGGGCCGCTCCGCGCTGGACATGCTGGACCTCGATCGCCCCCATCTCGATTTCGTGTCGCTGGCACGCGGGATGGGCGTCCCGGGCCGGCGCGTCGAAGACGTGGCGGAGCTTTGCCACGTCGTTCAGGCCGCTCTGGCCGAGCCTGGCCCCTACCTTGTCGAGGCGGTGATGTGACTGGACCGCCCGGCCCCGCCGCCGCGATGTTGCCCGGCGTCGCCGATGCCCGGCTCGGTCATCAGGACCCGGACCGCGTTGTCGTGGCCCGCGCGCGTGCCGCGCGGGTGACGAGCTGATCGTGCACTCCTGCGACATGGATGCCTGCGATTTCGGCAGGACGACCGTCTTTCGTTTCGCCCGACACAGGCGGATCGAGCACTACGGCCGCAGAGCCGGGCAAACGGGCGTGGTTCTGCCGGCCCCACCGCGCCGTCAGGCGCCGGCGCGCGGGGTTCAACGACATCTCCCGGCCTGACCGTGGTCGGGCACGCGCTGCCCGGCAACGGCGCGGAGGCGCTCATCCTGCTTGCGCGGGCATCGCCACGCACCGCGCAGGGCTCGAACGGGCACCGGGGCTGCACGTGAGCGATCCGACACGGACCCCCGTCGCCGACGCGGCCGGGGACACTTCTGGCGGGGCGCCAGCAAGCGCGCTAACGTGGCGTCATGAAGATCGCGCGACGCAACGACCTGTCCCTCCGCCTGCTCGAAGTGTTCGGCACGCTCATGCTGCACCAGACCACGATCGCGACCGCCGAGGAACTCGGGATCTCCCAGCCATCGGTTTCCACCGCCATCAAGCAACTGGAACAGCAGCTTGGCTTCGCCCTGTTCGAGCGCACCAAGAAACGCATGATCCCGACAGACGATGCGCGCAGCCTGTTCCAGGAGATCGCGCCGCTCTTCGATCAGCTCCGCTCCGTCGAGGCGCGCGTGCGCGACCTGCGCGGTGGCGCGGCCGGGATGATCCGCATCATGGCGACCCCGCCGCTGGGGCATTCCGTGGTTCCCGGTGCGCTTTCGGCCTTCATGGCGCAGCGGCCCGGTGTCAGCGTGCAATACGACGTGCGCCGCATGGAGAACGTCATCGATGCGGTGGCCGTGGGCGCGGCCGATATCGGCCTGTGTCTCGCGCTGGACGAGCACCCGGGCGTTTCGGTGCAGGTGCTGCGCTGCGACCGGATGGTGGCCGTGATGCCGGCCGATCATCCGCTGGCCACGTTCAGCGTGGTCAAGCCCTCGGATCTGGCGCAGAACCGCCTGATCGGCCTCGACCGCGCATCGCAGCTTGGTCACGCGGTGCAGAGCGCGTTCGACGCGACGGGCACGCCCTACCACCCGCAGGTCGAGGTGCGCTATTGCCACACGGCGGCCGTGCTGGCGCAGGCCTGCGGCGGGGTGACCGTGGTCGACCGATACACGGCCTCCTTCCTGCCCAACATGGCGCTTGCCAGCCGCCCCTTCGATCCCCCGATTTCCCTTCCGGCCTGCACGATCGTGCGACACGGACGCCCCATGTCGCGGCTCGCCAGGGATTTCATGAACGATCTCGAAACGGAGCTGCGCGCGCAGTCGGGCACCACGGCGCGGCGCAGGGCTTAGCGCTGTCACGGCACCGCATGGTGACCGATGCGGACCAAGGCTCCGGTGCTGTCGATGCGCACACCCGGGACTGCCGCACCCCGGGTCGGGCTGCGCTCCGCGAGCCGCCGCGAGCCGTCCCGCCCAGGGCCTCGACCGAGCCCACGAGCCCGGGGCGGTGATAGTCGCGCCCGCGCGCGAGGGCCGCGGCGTCGAACACTTCGCCCAGCCGGACCCACGTCTCTGCCCGCCTCATGATCCGCAACAGACAGGGGGGGCGTCATGCCTCGGCGCGCGCGGCGAGGGCCTCTTCGAGCTTCTCGATGAACCCCGAGAGGAGGCGCGAGGGCGGCACACCCTGTTGGGTGAGCAGGCAGGCCCCGATGCTGATCTCGGGGCGGAAGGGCCGCACGACGAGGCCGTGATGCGTCATGAAGCGCGCGGTGAAGCTGTCCACGATCGAGACGCCGATCCCCACGCTCGCCAGGACGGCGGAGGTGTGGCAGTAGCGCACGATCACCCGGGGCTGGTAGGGCACCCCCTCGGCGTCGAAGGCGTGGCGCAGAAGCATGCCCAGCCGCGAGACCTGATCGAGGCCGATCACGCCATGCTCGGCGCAGTCGCGCGGTGTCACGGCCTCCATCCCGGCCAGTGGATGATTCTCCGGCACGAGCGCCATCATGCGGTCGGAGCGCAGCACGCGGACATCCACGGCCTGATGCCGGTCGAGTCCCAGCGCGATCCCGATGTCGGCCGAGCCGGTCTCGACCTCCTCGATCACGTGTTCCATGCGGCGGATGTCGTAGTTCACCGTCACGTCCGGGCGCTCGGCGAGGAAGCTGCGCAGCACGCCCGGGATAACCGAATGGCCGAGCGGCGGCGTCGCCATGATCCGCAGGTGTCCGGTCGTGCCCGTGCGCAGCTCGCGCACATGGCCCTCCACCAGCCTGAGTTGCAGGAGGATCGGCTCGATCCGGGCGAAGAGGCTGCGCGCTTCCTCGGTCGGCTGGAGGCGCTGGTTGCGCCTCTGGAAGAGCGCGAAGCCGAGCTGCGCCTCGAGCTGCTTGATCGACAGCGAGACGGCGGGCTGGCTGATGCCGAGGTCGGCCGCGGCGTCCACCGTCGTCCGGCGCAGCATGACCGCCCCGAAGACCTCGAGCAGGCGGAGCGACAGGTCGTTCTTGCGGCTGACGCGCATGCGGTCAGCCGGCCAGCAGCGCGCCGAGCGCCATCGCCACGGCGGCCTGCGTGGGGTCGATCACCGGCACGCCGAGCTCCGTCTCGAGCCCCGCGCGGTGGGTGGCCATGCCGGCGCAGCCGAGCACGACGGCGCCCGCCCCCTGCCGCGTCAGGGCACCGCCCACCTCGCAGAGGCGCGCGAAGGTGTTCGCGCCCCGGGCGCTCTCGTCCACGGTAATGTTGAGCGCGATCTCGCCGGCCAGCCGGTCGAGCACCTGCATGCGCGCCATGGTCCGCCGGTGGCGCGTGACGGAAGCGTCGGCAATGGCGATGACGCCGAAGCGATCCGCGCGCGCCATCGCCGCGAGCACGCCGCTTTCCTGGATGCCGAAGACGGGCTGCGGCGCGACCGAGCGGCAGGCGTCGAGCCCCGGGTCCGAGTAGCAGGCGATCACGAAGGCGCCCGCATCGGGGCGCGCCTCGACGCACCCCACGAGCGGAAGGATCACGCTGTCGGAGTCGATCTGGCTCTGGATGCCGAAGGGCCCCTCGGCGAGGGTGAGGCACTCGATCTCCGGGCCGCCACCGAGGCGGAAGGGCGCGAGCGCCGCGTCGAGGCCGTCGGTCACCGCGGTGTTCGAGTTCGGGTTGATGACGACGATAGGCCCGCTCACCGGTGGATCTCCGCGCCGAAGTTGGTGGCCGGGTCCGTCTCGGTCAGGCGCGTGCCGCTGAGGCCCGAGAGATCGGTCGTCCCGCGCGCGACGAAGGCGCCGTCGCCCGGGCGGGCGCGCAGCAGGCCGTCTTCGACCACGCGCCGCCCGCGCGAGAGCACCGTGACCGGCCATCCCGTCACCTTCATTCCCTCGAAGGGGTTGTAGTCCATCGCGTCGTGCATCTCGCCCGCGACGCGCGTGTCCTCCGGATCCCAGATCGCGATGTCGGCATCCGCGCCGATGGCGAGCGTGCCCTTGCGCGGCAGCATCCCGTAGAGCCGTGCGGCATTGGTCGAGGAGAGCGCGACGAACTGCCGAAGCGAGATCCGCCCCTTCACGACGCCTTCGGAGAAAAGGAGCGGCAGACGCATCTCGATCCCCGGCATGCCGTTGGCGATCTTGCGGAAATCCACGTCGCGCCCGTTCGCGAACTTGCCCGTCTCGTCGAAGCGGTAGGGCGCGTGGTCCGAGGAGACGACGCTGAAGGTGCCGGCCGCGACGTGACGCCAGAGGGCCGCCTGCGTGGCCGCGTCGCGCAGGGGCGGCGAACAGATGAATTTCGCCCCTTCCAGCCCCGGCTGGTCGAGGTCCCGGCGCGTCAGGAAAAGATACTGCGGGCAGGTCTCGCCGAAGACATGGGCGCCCGCGTGGCGCGCCTCGGCCACCAGATCGGCGCCGCGCGGCGTGGAGACATGCACGATCATCAGCGGCGCGTCGGCGAGCCTGGCGAGGCTGATCGCGCGGTTGATCGCCTCCTCCTCGGCCAGTCCCGGCCGGGCGGGGGCATGGTAGCGCGGCGCCGTGTACCCGCCCTCCGTCAGCGCCGAGGCCATCCAGCCGAGCATGTCGTGGTTCTCGGCATGCACCATCGTCAGCCCGCCGTGCCGGCGTGCCACGGTGAGAATGTCGAGGAACTGCGCGTCGCTCACCCGCGTCGCGTAGGTCATGAAGACCTTGAAGGAGGTCACCCCGCGCGCGAAGGCCTCGGGCAGTTCGGCGAGGACGCTTTCGGTCGGGTCCGTCAGGATCAGGTGGTAGGAATAGTCGATCACCGATTTCGGCCCTGCCCGGCCGTCGTAGGTATCGAGCGTGTCGGCCACGCTCTGCCCCGTCTTCTGTGCGGCGAAGGGGACGAAGCAGGAGTTGCCGCCGAAGGCGGCGGAGATCGAGCCGGACTCGTAGTCGTCCGTCGTCATGATCCCCATGCCGCTTTCCTGCGCGATGTGGCAATGCGCCTCGATGCCGCCGGGCATGACGAGCTTGCCCGTCGCGTCGATGACATCCGCTCCGGCGAGATCCTCGCCCAGCGTGGCGATGCGCCCGTCGCGGATGCCGATATCCGCCCGGAAGCTTTCCGTCGCGGTCGCGAGGGTCCCGCCCTTGATGACCAGATCGTGTTGCATCCCGTCCCCCTCAGACCGACTTGATGAGGCCGCCGTCGCACCGCACGAGGCTGCCGGTGACGTAGCTCGCGCGTGCGCTGCACAGGAAGGTGGCGGTGTCGGCGAACTCCTCGACGCTTCCGTAGCGCCCGGCGGGGATGGTGGCACGGCTCGCCGCGCGTGTCTCCTCCAGCGTCTTGCCCGTGCGCGCGGCGGCGGCTTCGTCGAGTTCGTCCACCCGCTCGGTGTGGATGCGCCCCGGCAACAGCATGTTGACGGTGATGCCGTCTCCGGCGAGGTCGGTGGAGAGCGACTTCGCCCAGCCGACGAGCGCCGAGCGGGCGAGGTTCGAAAGACCGAGGTTCGGGATCGGCTGGATCACCCCCGACGAGCCGATGGCGACGATCCGGCCCCAGCCTGCCGCCTTCATGTGCGGGATCAGCCGCGCGGCGATCTCGGCCACGCGGACGACCATCGTGTCGAGCTGGCCGGGCAGCGCCGAGAGGTCGGCCTCGGCCATGCGGCCGGGCGGCGGCCCGCCGGTGTTCGCGATCAGGATATCGGCGCCGCCGAGCGTGTTCTCCACCGCCCGCGCCAGCACCTCGACCGAGGCCGGGTCGCCGAGATCCGCCACCACGGTGTCGGCCCGGCCGCCGGTGGCGCGGATCCCCTCCGCGACCTCCGTCAGCCGGGCCTCCGTGCGTCCCGTGAGCAGGACATGCACGCCCTCCGCGGCGAGCGCCTTGGCAATGCCGGCACCGAGCCCGCGGCTCGACGACATCACGAGCGCGGTCTTTCCCGTCAGTCCGAGATCCATCAGCCGATCTCCTTCAGCTTGCGGTCGAGACGCGTCATCAGCCGCGTCAGCTCCTCGTGGTCGCGCGCGGTCAGCGCAGGGCCCGGCGCGCGCACCGCGGGCGCGGCGAGCACGCCCCGGCGGTGCAGGATTTCCTTGCGGATCGCGAGGCCGAGGCCGAGCTGCTGCTCGTAGCGCACCATCGGCAGGTAGGCGTCGAAGAGATCCTCGGCGCCGTCGACGTCGCCCGCCTTGTGGCGTGCGACGACCTGCACGAGCATCTCCGGATAGGCGAAGCCGGTCATCGCACCATCGGCGCCGCGCTGCAGCTCCTGCGGCAGGAAGAGCGCCGCGTTGCCGACGAGGATCGATAGCCGCGGCGTCGCGCCCGTCCCGCTTTCGGCGCGCACGCGCGACAGCTTCGTCAGCCCCGGCCAGTCCTCGTGCTTGAGCATGACGATCTGCGGATGGTCGCGCGTGAGCGACAGGATCGTCTCGACGGAGAACTGCACGCCGGTGGTCTGCGGGTAGTCCTGCAGGCAGATCGGCACCTCGGGTCCGAGCGCGGCGCAGACCTGCGCGAAATAGCTCTTGAGCTTGGCCTCCGTCCCGAGGCCCTGCATCGGGGCCACCATCACGCCGGCGGCGCCCGCCTCCATCACCGCGTGCGCGAGCCGGGCCATGGTGTCGAGCCCCGCGCCCGAGACGCCGACGACCACCGGCACGCGACCGGCGACGCGGTCGAGCACACGGCGGGCGAAGGTCAGCGACTCCTCGCCCGAGAGCTTCGGCGCCTCGCCCATGATGCCGAGGATCGTGATCCCGCTCACGCCGCAGTCGAGGTAGAAATCCACCATCCGGTCGGTGCTCTCGAGATCGAGCGCGCCGCCCGCGTCGAAGGGCGTCGCGGCGATGATGAAGACCCCCTCGGACTGCCTGTCGATGCGCTGTGTCATGGCGTGTCTCCTCCCTCTGCGGTCGGGCGCCGCGGCGCCGTGATGGCGTGGCGTTCGATCTCCTCGAGCCGAGCGTAACGGTCGGCGAAGAGGCGCGCGACCGGGTAGTCGCCGCCCCAGTCGACGTGCAGCGTGTCGGTATCGACGAGCCCCTCCCGCGTCGTGAGGCCGACAGCCCGGCCGAGCAGGATCGCCCGCTCGCGGCTGAGCGACAGCGCCATCATCCGCTCGCACTCGATCGCCACCGGCGCATCTGCCAGCCGGGGCGGCGCGACGCGCTGCGAGGGCGCGAGCGCCAGGCCGAGCGCCTCGGGTTCGCTTTCGCCGGGGGCGTAGGCCGCCGCGGTTCCCACCATCTCCGCCGCCAGATCGGGCGTGGCGATGTTGACGACGAAGGCGCCGGTGGCGTCGATGTTGCGCTCGGTGTCCTTGGCCGTTCCGTCGGCTCGGTGCTCGAGGCCCAGAATGACGACGGCCGGGTCCTGTCCGAACACGTTGAAGAAGGAATAGGGCGCCGCGTTCACGCGCCCCGCCTCGTCGACGGTCGTGACCCAGGCCACGGGCCGCGGCAGCACGACCGCCGTCAGCAGCTTGTAGCGGTCGCGCGGCGCGAGCGCGTCGAGGTCGAGATGCGCGGCCATCAGTCCGGCGTCACCACGCCGGTCTGCGAGCAGATCCGCTGATAATGCTCGATCCGGCGGTGCCGTGCGAAATCGAAGATCGTGGTCTTGCCGAAGGCGCAGGCATCCATGTCGCAGGCCGCCACGATGAGCTCGTCGCCCTCGCTTCCGGCGCGCGCGACGACATAGCCGTTGGGGTCGATGATGACCGACCCGCCGATCAGCGGGTGGCCGTCCTCCGACCCGGCCTTGGCGACGCCGACGACCCAGGTGGCGTTCTGGTAGGCGCCGGCGGTCATGGTGAGTTCGGAGTGATAGAGGCGCTTCTCCGGTCCCTCGTCCGCCATCTGGCTGTTCACCGAGGGCGTGTTGTAGCCCAGCATCAGAAGCTCCACCCCCTGCAACCCCATCTCGCGGTAGACCTCCGGCCAGCGCCGGTCGTTGCAGATGCACATGCCCATGAGCGCGCCCATGTTGCGCCAGACCGGAAAGCCGAGGTCGCCCGGCTCGAAATACCGCTTTTCCAGGTGCTGGAAGGCGCGGTCGGAATCGTAGTCGGAATGCCCCGGCAGGTGCACCTTGCGGTACTTGCCGACGATGGCGCCCTCCCGGTCCGTGAAGATCGAGGTGTTGAAGCGGCGCCCCTCCGGCGTCAGCTCGGCATAGCCGAAGCTGATCGCGATCCCGGCTTGCCTGGCCGCCTCGAAGAGCGGGCGCGTGGCCGCGTTGGGCATCTCGCGCTCGAACCAGGTGTCGACCTCTCGCGGGTCCTCCATGTACCAGCGCGGAAAGAAGGTCGTCAGGCAGAGCTCGGGATAGACGACCAGATCGCAGCCCGCGCCTTTCGCCTGCTCCAGAAGCGCGATCATGCGCGCCACGACCGCCTCCCGGGTGTCGGCTTTCTGGATGGGGCCCATCTGCGCCCCGCCGATCACGATTTCCCGCATTCGTCTCCTCCCTGGATGATCATGCGTCCATGCGCCGCCCGAAACGGCTGACGATCCGCACCAGCGGCCACAGCAGCACGAGGTAGATCCCCGCGGCGAGCACGATGGGCGACGCGTTGTAGGTGACCGATCGCGCCAGATCGGCCGCGTGCAGCATCTCGCCGAGCGAGACCACCGAGGCGAGCGAGGTCAGCTTGATGACCTCGATGGTGTTCGACAGCAGATCCGGCAGCACGTTGCGCATCGCCTGCGGCAGCACGACATGGGCCTGCGTCTGCGCCGCGCTCAGCCCGGTGGAGCGGGCGGCCTCGCTCTGGCCGGTGCCGACCGACTGGATGCCGGCGCGGAAGATCTCGCCGTAATAGGCCGAGTTGTTCAGGAAAAAGGCGATCACCACCGCCATGAAGGGCGACAGTTGCAGCCCCGCGAAGGGCAGGCCCGCATAGACGAAGATCAGCAGCACGAGCGGCGGGATCGCGCGGAAGAAATCGACGAAGGCGATCGCCCCCCAGCGCAGCGCCCGCGCCCTTGCCACCGCCGCATAGGCCGCGATCAGGCCGCCGGCGAGCCCCATGGGGATCACCGCAAGGCAGATCAGCAGCGTCATCCAGAGCCCCTGGCGCACCGTGGGCCAGGCCGCCACCATGATCTCGAGGTTGAAGAACTGGTCGATCAGCTGGTCCATCGCTCAGACCTTCTTCCAGGCGAAGCGGCGCTCGAGCCAGCGCGCGAGGATCACGAAGGGCAGGAAGAGCGCGACATAGGCCAGCGCCGCCAGCATCAGGGGCGAGGCATTGCCGGAGAAGCTCTGTGCCGTGGTCGCCTGATTGAGGATGTCGGGCACGCCGATGACGGTGCCGAGGGCGGTCATCTTGGTGATGGCGATGGCGCGGTTGGTGAGCGGCGGGATCGCCAGGCGCACCGCCTGCGGCAGCGCCACCCAGACGAGCGCCTGCGTGAAGCCGAGCCCGGTGGAGCGCGCGGCCTCCCATTGCCCGCGGTCGACGGAGGTGAGGCCGGCCCAGACGATTTCCTCGGCGAAGGCGGCCAGCGTCAGCGTCAGCACAAGAAAGAGGACAAGGAAGCTCGAAAGCATGATGCCGGCGTTGGGCAGGCCGAAGAAGGCGATCAGGATCAGCACCAGCGGCGGCAACGCGCGAAAGACGTCGGCGAAGATCACGATCAGAAGCGAGAGCACCCGCACCCGGTAGGCGCGCAGCATGGCGAGCCCGGCGCCGAGCCCGATGCCGACGATCACGATCAGGATCGAAAGCTGCACGGTCACCCAGACCCCCGCGAGGATGTCGGGCGCATATCTGGTCAGCACCGCCGCGTTGAAGAAGGTGTCGAGGAACCGCTCCCACTGCGTCATGTCACTGGCCCGACACGCGCGAGAGGAAGGCCCGGGTGCGGTCGTGCCGCGGGGCGCCGAAGACATCCTCGGGCGGGCCCTGCTCCACGATCACGCCCTTGTCCATGAAGATCACCCGATCGGCCGCGTCGCGCGCGAACTTCATCTCGTGGCTCACGACGAGCATCGTCATGCCTGCCTTCTTCATGTCGCGCATGACTTCGAGCACGTCGCCGACCAGCTCCGGGTCGAGCGCGGAGGTCGGCTCGTCGAAGAGCATCACCTCCGGTTCGAGCGCGAGCGCCCGCGCGATCGCGACCCGCTGCTGCTGTCCGCCCGACAGCTCGGCCGGGTGGCTTGCCGCCTTCTCGGCAAGGCCGACCTGCGCCAAGGCCTCCATCCCGCGCGCCTCGGCGTCGCGCCGCGACATGCCGCGGACCTTGCGCAGCGCGAGCGTCACGTTCGCAAGCGCGGTCAGATGCGGGTAGAGGTTGAAGGCCTGAAACACCATGCCGATGCGCTGCCGGATGGCGTTGAGATTCACGCCGGCGCCCGTCACCGGGTCCCCGCCGACCCTGATGGCGCCCGAGTCCGGCTCCTCCAGACGGTTGCAGCAGCGCAGCATCGTCGACTTGCCCGAGCCGGAGGGGCCGAGAACGAAGACCATCTCGCTGTGCTTGACCGCGATGTCGATGCCCTTGAGCACGTCGAGATCGCCATAGGCCTTGTGCAGCCCGCGCACGTCCAGCGACGGCGCCGCCGCGTCACTTCCTGCCATCATCCGTGTTCCCTGTCGGATGGCCGGGGCCGCCCCTCTGCATGGCGGCCCCGGCTTGAGAAAGGTGGTCAGCAGGACGGCTCGTGGCCGTCGTCGACATAGCCCTCGTAGCCGGGCTCGCCGAAGCCGGCGACGGGTGTCACGGCAGCAGAATCCTCGGCCGGTGCGAAGCCGAACCACTCCTCGTGAAGCTCCGCCATCGTGCCGTCGATCTTCATGCATTCGATCACGGATTCGACCGTCGCGCGCAGTTCCTCGTCGCCCTCGCGGAAGGGCATGCCCCAGACGCGTCCGGTGGTGTAGGTGAAGCTCGGCTTGATGTTGGGGTTTTTCTGCGCGGCCCAGGCCGAGACCGTGTTGCCCGCGACATTGGCGAAGGCCCGGCCCGACACCACCGCCTCGACGGCATCGGAGTTGGTGCCGTAGCTCTCCACGGTCCAGCCCATCTCCTCGGCCATGTCGCGCGCCCAGCTATCGTAGACCGAGCCCTTGTTGACGGCGATGGTCTTGTCGGCGAAGCCCTCGATGCTGTCGATCTCGGGGGCGTCGTTGGCAACCACGAACATGTAATCCGTGTTCAGGTAGCCCTCCGAGAACAGGACGTTTTCCGCGCGTTCCTCGGTGATCGTCGTCGGCGCGACGACGAAATCGTAGGTTCCGGCCTGCAGCCCGGGCAGGATGCCCGAGAACTGCGTGGCGACGATATCCATTTCCACGCCCAGCCGTTCGCCGATCATGTTGGCGAGATCGACGTTGAAGCCTTCGATGCCGCCGCCGAGCTTCGGCATCGCATGCGGCGCGAAGGTACCGTCCAGCGCCACGGTGTACTTGTCCTGCGCCGACGCGGCGCCGGCGACCGCGAGCGCGGTGCCGAAGGCAAGACTCGAGAGAATGGTTCGCATGACGTCGTTTCCCTGTTGGCGATTGCTTATGCCAGAAGGGTATAAGTCGACACCGTACTCCGCGAGAAAATTCCTATGAAGAAATAATGAATTTACAAATACTGAAATAACGTCGACTTATATTCTGCCGGTGCAGAGAGCTTTCCGTGGACCAGCTTCACCCGCTTCAGCCGCAGCTGCCGCCCCCTGACCGACCAGCTTTATCCCGCTGCAGAAAAAGGAAAAAACCGGAACAGGGGCCGCGCCTCTCCGGCATCAAAACCCGCAGGCGGCGCCGTCCTTGCGGGGGTCGGAGCCGGCAGCGTAGCCCCCCGAGTCGAGGCGTTCGATCAGCTGGGCGCCGCCGAAACCGAAGGCACTGTCCGGTGCCTCGACCGTGATTTCGTGGCCGAGCGCGGCGAGGCGCGCGCGGGTCTCCACGGGGAGCGCCGCCTCGCAGGCGACCGTCGCCCCCTCCACGAAGCGCCAGCGCGGCGCGTCGGCGGCGGTCTGCACGTCCTGTCCCCAGAGCTGCGTCCGCAGCACCGTCTGGACATGGCCCTGCGCCTGTATCGGCCCGCCCATCACGCCGAAGCTCATCCTCGGCGCGCCGTCGCGCATGAGGAAGCCCGGGATGATCGTGTGGAAGGGGCGCTTGCCCGGCGCGACCGCGTTCGGATGGCCCGGCTCCAGCGTGAAGCCCGCACCCCGGTTCTGCAGGCTGATCCCGGTGCCGGGCACCACGACACCCGAGCCGAAGCCGGAATAGTTGGACTGGATGAAGGAGACCATCATGCCGTCTGCGTCGGCCGCGGTCAGGTAGACCGTGCCCCCCTCGCGCGGTGCGCCGGGCCCGTGGTGCTGTGCGCGGGCCGGGTCGATAAGCGCGGCCCGCGTGGCCAGGTAGCCGGGGTCGAGCAGATCGGCGGGCGTCACCCCGGTCATGGCGCGGCGGTCGGCCACGTAGCGGTGAAGATCGGCGAAGGCGAGCTTGATCGCCTCGATCTGCAGATGCAGCGCCTCCGGCGCATCCGCGTCCAACGCGCGGATGCCGGTGGCCTCCAGCATCCCGAGGGCCATCAGCGCCGCGATGCCCTGCCCGTTCGGCGGGATCTCGTGCAGCGCGCAGGCGTCGAAGCCGGCCGAGAGCGTGCCGCACCACTCCGGCGCATGCGCGGCGAGGTCCGCCTCGGTCAGCGCCGCGCCGTGGGCGCGCGCCTCGGCGGCGATCCTTTCGGCGAGCGGACCTTCGTAGAAGGCGCGGCTGCCGCTCTCGGCGATCAGGGCGAGGCTCCGGGCCTGATCCGGTGCGCGGAACCGTTCCCCGGCGCGGGGCGCGCGACCCCCGGGCAGAAAGGTCTCCGCGAAGCCCGGCTGGTCCGACAAGAGCGCGCCCCCGCGCGCCCAGAGCGCGGCGATCACCGGCGAGACGGGGAAGCCCTCCTCGGCATAACGGATCGCGGGTGCGAGAAGCGTGGGCAGGTCCAGGCGCCCGAAGCGCGTGTTGAGCGCCGCCCAGGCGCTGACCGCGCCCGGCACGGTCACGCTTTCCCAGCCGCGGTATGGCATCGCGTCGAGATGCGCGAAGCGCTCGGGCGTCCAGCCTGCCGGCGCCGCCCCGGACGCGTTCAGACCGTGGAGCTCGGCACCGTCCCAGAGGATGCAGAAGGCGTCGGAGCCGAGGCCGTTGCCGGTCGGCTCCACCACGGTCAGCGCCGCCGCCGCCGCGATCGCGGCATCGACGGCGTTGCCGCCCCGCGCCAGCATCCCGAGGCCCGCCTGCGCGGCGAGCGGCTGGGACGTGGCGACCACGTTGTCGGCCAGCACCGGCGACCGGCGGGAGGTATAGAGGGCGTCGTGGCGAAAGGGCATTGGCGCGTTCTCCTGTCCCGGTCAGCCCCGTCAGGTCGGCCGCAGGGTGCGACCTGTCTTAACGGTGGTCCGGGGCTGTGCCTTGCCAGTGAAGGAAAAGGTGGCACAGGGCAGTCGGGGACTCCAGCGCCGATCGGGACCGGTCTCTTGATCGGTCGGCGCGGATGTCCTGTCATGGCCCTTTGCTCGGGACAGGACAGGCGCCCGTTCGTTGAGCGGGACATCCGACGCTCCGCAGAGACCAGCCTGACCCTTCCGGTCGATGCCTCCGGGCCTCGCAGCGGATCCGAGGGCCGCCTGGGCGACCCCGCCCCCGGCAGCTGGCCCACGCGCGTATCGAGGCCCGAAGGCCGGACCTGTCAGCCGTCGAAGAGCCCCGCCTGGCCCGGCGGCGCGGGCGGCGCGAGGCCGAGATGCGACCAGCCGCGCGGCGCGAGCATCCGGCCCCGCGGCGTGCGCTGGATGAGCCCCTGCTGCAGCAGGTAGGGCTCGATCACCTCCTCCAGCGCGTCGCGGCTTTCCGAGAGCGCGGCCGCGATCGTCTCGATCCCGACCGGCCCGCCGATATAGCTCTCGGCGATGAGGCGCAGATAGCGCCGGTCGGCCCCGTCGAGACCCAGGTCGTCCACCCCGAGACGCGTCAGCGCCCCGTCGGCGAGCGCCTTCGTCACGTGCCCGTCCCCCTCGACCACGGCGAAATCGACGACACGGCGCAGCAGTCGCCCGGCGATGCGCGGCGTGCCGCGGGCGCGGCGCGCGATCTCCTCCGCGCCGGCCGGCTCCGCGGGGACGCCGAGCTTCTCGGCGTTGCGCGCGACGATCTGCGCGAGCTCGGCCACCTCGTAGAACTGCAGCCGCGTGGGGATGCCGAAACGATCACGCAGCGGCGTCGTCAGCAGCCCGAGCCGCGTCGTCGCCCCCACGAGCGTGAAGGGCTGCAGCTCGATCCGCACGGTGCGCGCCGCCGGCCCCTCCCCGATCACGAGATCGAGCTCGAAATCCTCCATCGCCGGGTAGAGCACCTCCTCCACGACCGGGTTGAGGCGGTGAATCTCGTCGATGAAGAGGACGTCGCGCGCCTCGAGGTTGGTGAGGATCGCGGCGAGATCGCCGGCCTTGGCGAGCACCGGGCCCGAGGTCATGCGGAAGTTCACGCCGAGTTCGCGCGCGACGATCTGCGCCAGCGTCGTCTTGCCGAGGCCGGGCGGGCCGAAGAAGAGCGTGTGATCCATCGCCTCGCCGCGCGAGCGCGCGGACTCGAGGAAGACGCGCAGGTTCGCGCGCGCCTCCGCCTGCCCCACGAAATCGCCGAGCGCGAGCGGGCGCAGCGCGCGGTCCGCGTCGCCCGCCTGCCGTTCGGGGCGGAGTGTCGGATCAGGGCCCGCGCTCATGGCGCCGCCCGCCTTAGCGGGCTGTCCGCGCGAAGAGGGACCATGCGGGACCGATGAGCGCGCATCTCTCCTATCCCTTCGGTGCGAGGCGGCGGAGCGCGTCGCGGATCAGCGCCGCCGTGTCGGCCTCCGGCGCCGCGTCCAGCGCCTCGGCCACCGCCGCGGCGGCCTCGCCGGGCGCGTAGCCCAGATTGGCGAGCGCCGACAACGCCTCGGCGCGTGCAGGCACCTCGGCGGGCGGGACGGCGGGTCGCGGGACCGCGGGTCCGGGCGCCGCCGGGGCATCGGCCGCACCCTCCGACGCGGGTTCCGGCGACGGTGCACCCGCGTGGTCGAGCGCCATGACCCCCGGCGCCTTGTCCTTGAGTTCGTTGACCACGCGCTGCGCGGTCTTCGGGCCGATCCCCTTCGCCGCGCGGATCGCCGACCAGTCGCCGAGGGCCACCGCCCGGCTCACCCCGTCGGCACCGAGCGCCCCGAGGATCGCGAGCGACGCCTTGGCGCCCACCCCCTGCACGCGCATCAGCAGGCGGTGCCATTCCCGCTCGCCGAGGGTGAGGAAGCCGTAGAGCTGCAACAGATCCTCGCGCACCAGAAGATCGGTCCAGAGCGCCGTCGCCTCCCCCGGCGCGGGCAGCGCGCCCAGCGTGCGCTCGGAACAATGCACCACGTAGCCCACGCCGCGCACGTCGATCAGCACGTGATCCTCGGCGCGGTATTCGACCCGCCCCGCGAGCCGCCCGATCATCGCGCCGCCCCGGCGAGCGCGTGGAGCCGCCGCCCGTTCGCGTGATGGGCATGGCAGATCGCGACGGCCAGCGCATCGGCGGCGTCGGGCCCCGCGATCTCGACGCCCGGAAGCTGCATGCGGACCATGTGCTGGATCTGCTCCTTTGCGGCATGGCCGACGCCGACCACCGTCTTCTTGACCTGGTTGGGCGCGTATTCGTCCACCGCGAGCCCCGCCTGCGCCGGCACGAGAAGCGCGATCCCCCTCGCCTGCCCGAGCTTCAGCGTGCCGGCGGCATCCTTGTTGACGAAGGTCTGCTCGACCGCCGCGCAGTCGGGCGCCCAGCGCGCGACGACGTCGGCAAGCTGGCCGTGCAGCGACAGCAGCCGTTCCGGCAGCCCGCCGTCGCCCGAGCGGCAGTGCCCGTTGGCGAGATGGGCGAGTCGCCCGCCCTCGGCCTCGATCACGCCCCACCCGAGGGTGCGCAAGCCCGGATCGATCCCGAGAACCCGCATGTCCGCCCCGCTCTGTTGCCCTCCGGACGCACTAGCACGAAAGGCGAACGTGCGCCAACTCGAAACCGCGGGTGGCCTGTTCGCGACACCCGCGTCGCAGGCGGACAACAGGGCGCCCGAAAGCGACCCGGGGCGGCCGGGAAGCGACATTTTTCACTGTGTTTTTTACAGGCATGTCAGTGCTTTGATACCTGTCAAGAGGCATGTCGTCGCTGCATGCGACCCTTGCGTTTTTCGCCATTGTGCGGCGGCGCGCGCGGGCCTAACTGCTGCGTGTCGGACACAGGAACGGCAGGTTTCGCGGCGGCGGTTGCCGCCACGTCGACCCGCCGGTCCGCGCAGGCAAAAGGAGGCTGGAAATGGCTGCATTCGATACCGCCCGTACGCACTACGGCACATCGGCCGTGACCGGCCGCACGTCGTTCGGGATCGCCGGAATGGTCGGCGCTCTCGCGGCGTGGAATGACGCGCGCGTGACACGCAAGGCCCTGTCGAAGCTCAGCGACCGTGAGCTCGACGACATCGGCCTGTCGCGCGGCGACATCGACCGGATCGGCTGACCCCCGCCCGCAGCGCCCGGACAGACTGCAAGGCCCGGCCCCTCAGGCCGGGCCTTCGCACGTCCCGCACCGCTCTCAGTCGAGGTGGGCGCCGATCTGCTTCGCGACCCAGACGCTCGCCGGATCCGCCTGCATCGCCCAGGCGCCGGCCTGCTCGACCACCGTGCCGGCGCGCAGGACCTCGAGCCGCTCCTCGTAGAGCGGCGCGCCGATGTGAGCGAGGGCGAGCCCCTTGAAACCGATGAAGCCGGCCGCGATCAGCACGAGCCCACGCAGCGGAACGCCCAGCCGGGCGCGCCGGGCCCGGTAGGTCACGAGCCCGGTGTCGTCGATATAGGGGACGGCGCCGCGCGAGAGGCGGCGGTGCGCCCGCTCGATCCGGCGCCGGCGCTTGTCGAACTC
>NZ_JAWLFS010000166.1:0-6780 GCF_041685465.1 Rhodosalinus sp.
ACCTGCGCGCTCTGGCCCGGGTGGACCTGCGCCACCACGCCGCCGTCCTGCACGAGGGCGAGGATCTGCCCCTCCGCCGTCTCGGTGTCGTAGCCGAGGAAATCGGTCGCGCCGTGCGTCTCGGCGAGGTCGAACCAGATCGTGGCGTCCGCCGCCTCGCCCGAGCCGGCCCAGGCGGCGCGGGCCTGCGCCTTCTGCTCGGCCATCGCCGCCTCGAACCCCTCGAGGTCGACGCCGCGCCCGGCCTCGCGCAGCGCATCCTGCGTGAGATCGAGCGGAAAGCCGAAGGTGTCGTAAAGCTTGAAGGCGGCCCGGCCCGGCAGCGGCGCCGCCTCCGGCAGGTCGCGCAGCTCCTCGTCGAGGAGGCGCAGCCCACGGTCGAGCGTCTGGCGGAAGCGCGTTTCCTCGAGCTTGAGCGTCTCCTCGATGAGCGCCTGCGCGCGCGGAAGCTCCGGGTAGGCCGCGCCCATCTCGGCCACGAGCGCGCCGACGAGGCGATGCATCAGCGGCGCATCCACGCCGAGCTTGTGCGCGTGCCGCATCGCGCGGCGCATGATCCGGCGCAGCACGTAACCGCGCCCGTCGTTCGAGGGCATCACGCCGTCGGCGATCAGGAAGCTGGTGGAGCGCAGGTGATCCGCGATCACCCGGTGGTGCGTCTTGCCCGGCCCGTCGGGATCGGTGCACGACGCCTGCGCCGAAGCCTCGATCAGCCGGCGCATCAGGTCGGTGGCGTAGTTGTCGTTCGTCCCCTGCAGGAGCGCGGCGACCCGCTCGATGCCCATGCCGGTGTCGATCGACTGCGCGGCGAGCTCGCGCCGCGTGCCGTCCTCGAACTGCTCGTACTGCATGAAGACGAGGTTCCAGATCTCGACGAAGCGGTCGCCGTCCTCCTCCGGCGTGCCCGGGGGGCCGCCCCAGTAGTCCTCGCCGTGGTCGAAGAAGATCTCCGAACAGGGGCCGCAGGGGCCGGTGGGCCCCATCATCCAGAAGTTGTCGTCGGTCGCGATGCGCAGGATGCGGTCGTCCGGCAGCCCCGCGACCTTCTTCCAGAGATCGGCCGCGGCGTCATCGGTGTGAAAGACCGTCACGAGCAGGCGGTCCTTCGGGATGTCGAGCTCCTTCGTGATGAGCTCCCAGGCGAGCGGGATCGCCGTTTCCTTGAAGTAATCGCCGAAGCTGAAGTTGCCGAGCATCTCGAAGAAGGTGTGATGCCGGGCCGTGTAGCCGACGTTGTCGAGATCGTTGTGCTTGCCGCCCGCGCGCACGCATTTCTGCGCCGTGGCCGCGCGCGTGTAGTCCCGATGCTCGACCCCGGTGAAGAGGTTCTTGAACTGCACCATCCCCGAGTTGGTGAACATCAGGGTGGGGTCGTTGCGCGGCACGAGCGGGCTCGACGGCACGACCTCGTGGCCGTTTCGCGCGAAGAAATCGAGGAACGTCTTGCGGATCTCGGCGAGGCTCGTCATCGGGCGATCGGTCTTTCGCGGCAGGCGTGAATGGACACACCCCGACCGGGCGCCCGGCCGGGTGGCGCAGCTTTAGCCGCGCGATCGCGCGGTGTCCATGCCCGGGCCGTGCCGCTCAGCCCTCGACGACGCCTGCATCGTCCTCCGAGCCTTCGGAGGCGAGACCGTGCGCGGCGCGCACCTTGCCCTCGATCTCCTGCGCGACGGCGGGGTTTTCCTTGAGAAACGTCTTGGCGTTCTCGCGGCCCTGCCCGATGCGCTCGTCGCCATAGCTGTACCAGCTGCCGGATTTCTCGACCACGCCGGCCTTGACGCCGAGATCGATGAGCTCGCCCGTCTTGGAGATGCCCTCGCCGTACATGATGTCGAACTCGACCTCCTTGAAGGGCGGCGCCACCTTGTTCTTGACGACCTTCACGCGGGTGGCGTTGCCCACCACCTCGTCGCGGTCCTTGACGGCACCGATGCGACGGATGTCGAGGCGCACGGAGGAGTAGAACTTGAGCGCGTTGCCGCCGGTCGTCGTCTCGGGCGAGCCGAACATCACGCCGATCTTCATGCGGATCTGGTTGATGAAGATCACCGTGCAGTTCGAGCGCGAGATGGAGCCGGTGAGCTTGCGCATCGCCTGGCTCATCAGCCGGGCCTGCACGCCCACGCTCGAATCGCCCATGTCGCCCTCGAGCTCGCTCTTGGGCGTGAGCGCGGCCACCGAATCGACCACCACCATGCTGACCGCGCCGGAGCGCACGAG
Organism: Rhodosalinus sp.; assembly: GCF_041685465.1. NCBI lineage: Bacteria > Pseudomonadati > Pseudomonadota > Alphaproteobacteria > Rhodobacterales > Paracoccaceae > Rhodosalinus > Rhodosalinus sp. The sequence goes on from NZ_JAWLFS010000166.1 coordinate 2,224, forward strand.
CGTATCGGTGATCTCCAGCGCCTGCTCGCCGGCGTCCGGCTGGCTGATCAGGAGCTCATCCAGATCGACCCCGAGTTTCCGCGCGTACTGCGGATCCAGCGCGTGCTCGGCATCGACGAAGGCGCAGACGCCCCCGTTCTTCTGTTCCTCGGCGACGCAATGCAGCGTCAGCGTGGTCTTGCCGGAACTTTCGGGCCCGTAGATCTCGATGATGCGGCCCTTGGGCACGCCGCCGATGCCGAGCGCGATGTCGAGGCCGAGCGAGCCGGTCGAGGTGGCGGCGATATCCTTGATCGGGTTGTCGCCGCCGAGCTTCATGATCGAGCCCTTGCCGAACTGCCGCTCGATCTGCGCCAGCGCGCTGTCGAGGGCCTTCTGCTTGTCCGGGCTTTTCTTGCTGTCCATTGAGAGAAGATCTGCCGTCGCCATGTGAATTTCCGCCCTTATCCCATACCGCGCCCGCCGCGGCAACGCCTGTGTTCGCGTAGTGTTCGCACTGCACCATGAGGGCAAAACGTGAACATTTCAAGTCGCGTCCCGCCTTCGAGTTTCGTGCGGCGAGGTTAACGGGTAGTTTACGCCGGGCCGGGACAGGAGGGCCGGATGCTGTTTTTCGCGAAGGAGGGCCTGGTGCTGCTTTCGGTGCCCAAGACGGGCACCACCGCGTGGCAGGCCGCGCTCGGCGACCGCGCGAGCCTCGTGGTGCGCGACCCGCCCGAGCTCAAGCACGCGCCGCTTTACCGCTACAACCGCTTCTTCCGGCCGATGTTCGAGAAGTTCTGCGACCGGCCGCCGGAGATCGTCGCCATCGTGCGCGAACCGGTGAGCTGGCTCGGGAGCTGGTTCCGTTACCGCCGGCGGTCCTTTCTGGCGGGGCGGCCGACCTCGACCGAGGGCGTGGATTTCGACGGGTTCGTGCGCGGCTATCTGGCCGAGACGCCGCCGCCCTGGGCGCGGGTCGGCAGTCAGGCGGCCTTTCTCGCGCCGCGGCCCAACGGCGCGCGGGTCGACCGCCTGTTCCGCTACGAGGCGCCCGAAGCGCTGCATGCCTTCCTGCGCGAGCGGCTCGGAACGGACGTGGTGCCGGACCGGGCGAACGTTTCCCCGCAGGCACCGCTCGACCTCGCCGCGGAGACGGAGGCCGCGCTCCGCGCCCGCTGCGCGGCGGATTTCGCGCTCTGGGACAGCGCGGGGCACTGAGCGGAGCCGCGCTCAGTGCAGGAGTTGCCGCTGCACGGTGCGCGTCAGGTCCTCGAGCGAGAAGGGCTTGGAAAGAAAGACCGCGTGCGGCACCTGGATTTCGCCGGGATCGAAGCTGTCCTTGGCGTAGCCTGACACGAAAACGACGCGTGCCCCGGGCTGTGCCGCGAGGGCCTGCCGGACCCACGTGGGACCGTCCATGCCGGGCATCACGACGTCGGTGACGAAGACGTCCACCGGCAGGGCGCTGTCACGCAGCACCTCGAGCGCCTCCTCGGCATTGCGCGCTTCCAGTACCGTGTGGCCGGACAGGCGGAGTGCACGGGACGCGAAGGCACGCACCGGCGTCTCGTCCTCGACGAGCAGGACGACACCGTCGCGCCGCTCCGCGCCGGCCCCGCACGCCGGCGCCGGCGCCGGGGGTGCGGGCTCGGGCGCGGGCTGTTCGGCGGCGATCGGCAGGTAGATGGAGAAGGTCGTGCCAGCGCCGGGCGCACTGTCGACGAAGACGAAGCCACCGGACTGCTTGACGATGCCGTAGACCGTCGAGAGGCCGAGCCCGGTGCCTTCGCCGATGCGCTTCGTGGTGAAGAAGGGCTCGAAGACCTTGTCGAGCTTCTCAGGCGGGATGCCCTCTCCCTCGTCGGTCACGCGCACCAGGGCATAGGCGCCGGCCGGAACCTCGGCGCGGCCGCGCACGAGAGGTTCCTCCAGCGTCAGCAGTTCCGTCTCGATCCGGATCTCGCCGCCCTCGGGCATGGCGTCGCGCGCGTTGACGACGAGGTTCATCATGACCTGCTCGAGCTGGCGCTTGTCCAGACGCAGGCGCGGCAGATCGGGGTCGTGACGGAAGCGCAGCGTGACCCGCTCGCCGAGAAGGCGGTTGAGCAGATGGGTGATGTCGGAGAGCGTATCACGCAGGTCCAGCAGCTCGAGGCTGAGCGTCTGCTTGCGCGAGAAGGCCAGAAGCTGCGTGACGAGGCCGGCCGCGCGGTTGGTGTTCTGGCTGATCTGGATCAGGTCGGCGTAGTCCGGATCGCCCTCGTCGCGGCGCTGGAGCAGCAGATCGCAGTGCCCTGAAATCGCCGTCAGGAGGTTGTTGAAGTCGTGCGCGATGCCGCCGGCCAGCTGGCCGATCGCCTGCATCTTCTGGCTCTGCACGAACTGGCCCTCGAGCGTCTTGAGCTCGGTGGCGTCGTTCAGGACCGCGAGGAGGACGGGCCCCGACGCCTCCTCGATCCGGGTGAGCGTGACCTGCACGAACACGTCTTCGTCGCGACGGCGCAGGCGCAGGAACTCCGACCGGTTCGCGCCTTCGCCGCGCAGCGCCTCCTCGAGCCAGCGCGCGATGGGTCGGCCAAGCCCCTCTGTCAGATCGCCGAGCGACGCCCGCTCCCCGTGTTGCAGGTGCAGCAGACGGCGGGCGCAGCCGTTGGCCATGAGGAGGCGGCCATCGGCAGCGAGCTTGACGAGCGCGACGGGAAGGCGCTCCACCTCGTCGCTTGCAGTGGCGGGCGCTGCGGCCGCGTCGCCCGGAAACAGGTAGATCTCGTCCCGCCCCATCCCGCCGGACAGGCGCGCCACGAGGCAATCCACCGGCCCGTCGCCCCCGCTCACCCGCGTCACCGTCCCGGAGACGGGCGGTGCGGCAAAGATGGCGTCGAGCGTGCGTGCACGCCCGCCCACAAGCCGCCGGGCGGCGTCGTTCATGAACAGGACCGTGCCGCCCCGCCCCGTCGTCAGGCGCGGCACGCCGTGCGTCTCTCCGCCGAGCGCCGCGTCCCGGTCCGAGAAGGGTTCGATCCGCCAGAGCAACGCACCGCCGCCGATGCCGCGCGCCGTCATGCGCAGGTGTCCCTTGCGCGTGACCACGTCCTCGCGCGCGGTGCCCCCGGCGAGCGCACGGTCGCGCAGGCGCGTGAGCACCGCGGTCGGCTCGGCCAGCGTGCTGCGCAGCGACGCGGCCAGCGTTTCCTGCGCCTCGGCGCCCAGAAGGCGCGCCGCGGCCTCGTTGCGCCGGACCAGCGCGCCGGCCTCGTCGGAAATGAGGCAGGGCACCGCGTCACCGGCCACGAAATCCCCGATCGCGGCGAGCGCGCGGCCCCGCCGCCAGGTGTCGACAGCTTCGCCGAGGCGCAGCAGCGCCGCCACCGTGATCAGCGTGCCACCCGCGGCGTAGGCGCCGGCCGCCACCGCACCCGAGGGCGCTAGGATGCCGAGCGCGACGCACGACAGGCCGAGCAGGGGAAGCAGGCGGCGCCGCGCCCCCAAGGACCATGCTGCGCGCGACTCGTCACCCGGCGTGAGGGCCATGTAGGACACGGCGGCCACCCTTTTCCGACTCGTTCAGGCAGCAGTAGGCCCCAGAGACCTTAAGCTGCACTTAAGCGCCCACACACCTCAAGGTTGCATTTTGCCGATCCTCACGCGCGCGTCAACACGCATAGATAGAAGCCGTCGCCGCATGGACCGGGCCGCCAGCGCCGGACCTCTGCAACCTGCCAGCCCGGTCGACGCGCGCGGAAGGCCGCGGTCCGCGCGTCGTTCTCCTCTGCGAGCAGCGAACAGGTGGCATAGGCGAGCGTGCCCCCCGGCGCGACAAGGGGCGCCACGCGGTCGAGGATGGCGTCCTGCGTCGCGCCGAGCTCTGCAAGGCGCGCGGGTGTCAGCCGCCACTTCGCGTCCGGGTCGCGCCGCCACGCCCCGCTGCCCGAGCAGGGCACGTCACAGAGCACGAGATCGAAGGGCGCGGCCGCGTCCGGGCGGGCGAGGACCTCGACCCCGGCCCCCGCCCGCGCCGCGCGCGCGGGCAGGTCGGCAAGGCGGCGCGGCGCGGCGTCGTGCGCGGCGACCGGCCCACCCAGCCGCGCGGCGAGCGCCAGCGTCTTGCCCCCGCCCCCGGCGCAGAAATCGAGCACGCGCGCGCCCGGCGCGAGGGGCAGCGCGGCGACGACCGCCTGGCTCGCGGCGTCCTGCAACTCCACCAGCCCCGCGGCGAAGGCGCGGCTCCGGGCGACACGCCGGGCGCCCTCGGTGACCTCGAGCGCGGTCGCGGCGGTGGCGACGGGGCGCGTCGCGATCCCCTCGGCGGCGAGGGCCTCGGCCGCGCCCTCGCGGTCGGTCTTGAGCAGGTTGGCGCGCAGGTGCACCGGTGCCCGCTCGCGCAGGGCCAGCGCGGCGGCCTCGGCCTGCGGCCCGAGGCTGTCGCGGAAGGCCTCCGCGAGCCAGTCGGGCAGGTCGAGCGCCTCGGCCCCCTCGGGCGCGCGGCCGGCGGCGCGGTCGGCCTCCGAGAGCGGCGCGGGCGCGTGGCGGGCGCCGGTGAAGACGGCCTCCGGATCCTCGCCGCGCGCGCGCAGG
>NZ_JAWLFS010000167.1:0-6773 GCF_041685465.1 Rhodosalinus sp.
ATCGAGGCGGTGCCCTACCGCTATTTCGACGACGCGACCTGCACTGTGGACACGGCTGGCATGCTCGCCGACCTGGAGCGGGCGCGGCCGGGCGACATCGTGCTCCTGCACGGGTGCTGTCACAACCCGACCGGCGCGAACCCGGGCGCCGCGGCCTGGCGCGACATCGTCTCGGTGCTGCGCACGACCGGCGCGACGCCGATGATCGACCTCGCCTATCAGGGCTTCGGCGACGGGCTCGCGGCGGATGCGGCGCCGACGCGGCTGATCGCGTCCTCGCTGCCCGAGACGCTGATCGCGGTGAGCTGTTCCAAGAACTTCGGCGTCTACCGCGAGCGCACCGGCGCCCTGATGGCGGTGGCGCAGGATACCGACCGGGTTGCCGCCGCCCAGGACAACCTCGCCTATCTCAACCGGCAGAACTATTCCTTCCCGCCCGATCACGGGGCGCGGGCGGTGACCATGGTGCTGACCGACCCGGAGCTTCGCGCCGACTGGGAGGCGGAGCTCGAGGGGATGCGCACCGGGATGCTGCACCTCCGCGAGATGCTCGCGGCGGAGCTTCGGGCGCGCGCGGGCTCGGATCGCTTCGCCTTCCTCGCGGAGCACCGCGGCATGTTCTCGCGCCTCGGCGCGACGCCCGAGCAGGTGCAGCGCCTGCGCGAGGATCACGGGGTCTACATGGTGGGCGACAGCCGGATGAACATCGCCGGGCTGAACGAGGCGACGGTGCCGATCCTCGCCGAGGCGATCATCAAGGCCGGCGTTTGAGCGGGCGCCCGCCTTCGGTGGAGTTCACATCCGAGTGGTGCGGGCGCGAGGTCGAGATCGCCGAGCTGTTTTGCCGGACGTTTTCCGTATCGGAGGGCGCCGAGGAAGGCGAGGTCGTGGGCCGCCTGGCGCGCGACCTGCTGGCGACGACGCCAGAGGGAGATCTGCGCGTGTTCCTCGCCCGGCAGGACGCGGCGCTGGGGGGCTGCATCATATTCACGCGGCTCACCTTTCGGGAGGATGCGCGCAGGGTCTTCCTCTTGGCGCCCGTCGCTGTGGCGCCCGAAGTGCAGGGCAGGGGCCTCGGGCAGCGGCTGATCGCCCATGCGCTCGGTGCATTGCGCGTGGAAGCTGCCGACGTCGCCGTGACCTATGGCGACCCGGGTTTTTACGGCCGGGTCGGCTTCGTGCCGGTGACGGTCGATCAGGTTCCGCCGCCCCAGCCGCTCGGCCAGCCGGAGGGATGGCTGGCGCAAGCCCTGGCGGGCGGGCCGCTCGCACCGCTCGCGGGGCCGGCGCGCTGCGCGCCGGCGCTGGACGACCCCGCCTATTGGTAGGGCGTCTAGAACGCCGCGCGCCCGCGCTCTTCCAGCAGCCAGACCTCGCCGCCCTCGAAGACGGCCGGGATGAGCGGCCGGCCGTAGCCCGCGCCGCCGTCGAGGTTGATGCGGTTGGTGTAACGGACCGGCCGCTTGCCCGGCGTGTGCCCGTGCACCACGAGCCACGGGAAAGGATCGGTGTGGTCGAGGAAGGGCTGGCGGATCCAGAGGAAGTCCTCCGGGTCCTGCTCGGGCCACGGGACGCCGGGCCGGATACCGGCGTGCACGAAGAGAAGTGCGTCCACCTGATGCCAGCGCGGCAGCGTCTGAAGGAAATGCAGGTGCCCCGCCGGCACCGCCTCCCGCGCGGCGAAGAGCAGCGCCTCCGCCGTCGGATGCGCGTCCGGGTCGATGCCGTAGGAGCGCAGCGTGGCCCGCCCGCCGAGGCGCTCTGCGAACCAGTTAACACCCGAGACGATGCGGTGATGGTCGAGCGTGTTGAGCGTGAGGAAGCGCTCGAACATCTCGTCGTGGTTTCCCTTGACCACGGTCCAGGGGCGGCCGGCCTCGATCCCGGCGATCAGCCGGTCGAGCACGCCGTGGCTGTCGGGGCCGCGGTCCACCAGATCGCCGAGGAAGACGATTCGAGCCTCCGGCCCGCCGTCCGCCTCGATCCGGGCGAGCGCGCGCTCGAGCTCGGAGAGCTGACCGTGGATGTCGCCGACGGCGTAGAGGGGGGCGTGGGAGTCCATGCGGTCACCCTGATAGATTGGTGGCGCCGGTCAAGCGCCGCGCGTCGCCCGGGAGAGCGGCGGGCCTCCTCGCGGCGCGGGGCGCCCGAAGAGGCCCGGCTCCGGGCCGATGAGGGCCGGCGTCAGGCCACGTCGAAGGCGAGCGGCTTCACCTGCCCGAAGAGCCCGGTGTCGTGCAGCGCCTTGACCGCGTCGCCCGGCACCGAGTCGTCCACGTAGAGAAGCGCGATCGCCTCGCCCTGCGCCTCTTTCCGGCCGAGGGTGAAGTTGGCGATGTTGACCCCGTTCTCGCCGAGGGTGTGGCCAAGCGTGCCGATGATCCCGGGCCGGTCCTCGTTCGTGGTGTAGAGCATGTGCCGCCCCACCTCCGCGTCGATGTTGATGCCCTTGATCTGGATGAAGCGCGGCTTGCCGTCCGAGAAGACGGTGCCGGCGATCGAGCGCTCGCGTGTCGCGGTGACGACGGTCACCTTGATGTAGCCCTCGAAGGCGCCGGACTTCGCCTGCCTTGTGGTCGATGTCTTGATGCCGCGCTCCTGCGCGACGACCGGGGCCGAGACCATGTTCACGTCCGGGTTGGACCGCTTCAGGATGCCGGCGATCACCGCGCAGTTCAGCGCCTCGAGGTTCATCTCGGCCGCGGCGCCGTCGTAGAGGATGTTGATCGCCTTCATCGGTTCGTCGGTCATCTGCCCGATGAAGGCGCCGAGGTGGCCGGCGAGGTCGATCCAGGGCCCCATGACCTTCGCCTCCTCCGCGGTGACGGAGGGCATGTTGAGCGCGTTCTGCACGGCCCCGGTCAGCAGGTAGTCCGACATCTGTTCGGCCACCTGCAGCGCCACGTTCTCCTGCGCCTCCGAGGTCGCCGCGCCGAGGTGCGGGGTGCAGACGACGTTCGGCAGACCGAAGAGCGGGTTCTCGGTCGCCGGCTCCTCGGCGAAGACGTCGATGCCGGCGCTGCCGACGTGGCCCGCCTCGATCAGCTCGGCGAGCGCCTGCTCGTCCACGAGCCCGCCGCGGGCGCAGTTGATGATGCGCACGCCCGTCTTCGTCTTCTCGAGGTTCTCGCGCGACAGGATGTTCTTCGTCTGGTCGGTGAGCGGCACGTGCAGCGTGATGAAATCCGCCCGGCCGAGCAGCTCGTCGAGCTCGACCTTCTCGACGCCCATCCTGTCGGCGCGCTCCTGGCTCAGGAAGGGGTCGTAGGCGACGACCTTCATCCGCAGGCCGCGGGCGCGGTCGCAGACGATCGAGCCGATGTTGCCCGCGCCGATCACGCCGAGCGTCTTGCCGGTGAGTTCCACGCCCATGAAGCGCGACTTCTCCCATTTGCCGGCCTGGGTGGAGACGCTCGCCTCCGGGATCTGGCGAGCGACGGCGAACATCATCGCGATGGCGTGCTCGGCGGTGGTGATCGAGTTGCCGAAGGGCGTGTTCATCACGATCACGCCCTTCTTGGAGGCCGCGTCGCGGTCGACGTTGTCGACGCCGATGCCGGCGCGGCCCACGACCTTCAGGTTGTCCGCGGCTTCGAGAAGCTTCGCGGTCACCTTGGTCGCCGAGCGGATGGCGAGGCCGTCATACTGGCCGATGATCTCCTGCAGCTTGTCCTTGTCCTTGCCGACCTCGGGCATGAAGTCGACGTCGATCCCGCGGTCGCGGAAGATCTGCACGGCGGTCTCTGAAAGCTTGTCGGAAACGAGAACCTTGGGAGCCATTTGGGTTGTCCTTGTTCGGATGTCCGGGGACCGCGCAGGGACGCGCCCCTCGGGGGATGTTCGGGGAGGGACGCGGGGCCGCGTCCCGGCGTATGTCGGGGAAGGTGCGTGCGGAGCACGCACCCTACGGATGGGGCCGGCGCGGCACACGGATCGGGGGCGGCCGCGCAGGGTGCGTGCCCGGCACGCACCGCAACACCCCGCGCGCCCGTCACGCGCCCGCGCCGCGCGCCGCTCACGCGGCGGCGGCCTGCGCCTCCAGTTCGGCGTGATAGGCCCAGTCGATCCAGGGCAGCAGCGCCTCGATGTCCGACCGCTCCACCGTCGCGCCGCACCAGATGCGGAGCCCCGGCGGCGCGTCGCGGTAGGCGCCCACGTCGAGCGCCGCGCCCTCGGCCTCGAGCCGCTTCTGCACGGCCTTGGCGAAGGCGGCGCCGTCGGCGATCCGGTCGTCGGTGAACTTCAGGCAGACCGAGGTGTTCGACCGCGTCGCCGGGTCCCTGGCGAGGTTCTCGATCCAGTCGCGCGCCTCGCAGAAGTCCCAGACCGCCTGCGCGTTGGCGTCGGCGCGCGCCTTGAGCGCGTCGAGCCCGCCGATCTCGCGCGCCCAGTCGAGTGCGAGGAGATAGTCCTCGACGCAGAGCATCGAGGGCGTGTTGATCGTCGCGCCCTCGAAGATGCCCTCGTTGAGCTTGCCGCCCTTGGTCATGCGGAAGATCTTCGGCAGCGGCCAGGGCGGCGTGTAGCTTTCCAGCCGTTCGACCGCGCGGGGGGAGAGGATCAGCATCCCGTGCGCCGCCTCGCCGCCCATGACCTTCTGCCAGGAGAAGGTGACGACGTCGAGCTTCTCCCACGGCAGGTCCTGCGCGAAGGCGGCGGAGGTCGCGTCGCAGATCGTCAGGCCGCCGCGGTCGTCCGGGATCGCGGCGCCGTCGGGCATGCGCACGCCGCTCGTCGTGCCGTTCCAGGTGAAGACCACATCGGCGTCGAAATCGACCTGCGAAAGGTCCACGATCTCGCCGTAGTCGGCCTCGCGCACCGTGGCGTCGAGCTTGAGCTGCTTGACCGCGTCGGTGACCCAGCCCGCGCCGAAGCTTTCCCAGGCGATCATCTCGCACTTGCGCGCGCCGAGGAGCGACCACATCGCCATCTCGACCGCGCCGGTGTCGGAGGCGGGCACGATCCCGATGCGGTAGTCGGCGGGCACGCCGAGGATCTCGCGCGTGCCGTCGATGGCGGCCTTGAGCTTGCCCTTGCCGACGCCGGCCCGGTGCGACCGGCCGAGCGGCGCGTCGGCGAGCCTGTCGAGGCTGAAGACGGGAGGTTTGGCGCAGGGGCCCGAGGAAAAGCGCGGGTTAGCCGGCCGCGCGGCCGGTTTGACAGGTGCAGTCATGGTATCCTTCCAGATATCCGCCCCTCGTTGGGGAGGGGTGTCCCGCGGACGCTCTTAAGCGGAGGCTTCCGCTTTCACAAGGGGCGAAATGCCGCTAAGCGGACGCGAAACGTCGCATTTCGAACAGGGGTCGCCCGCATGCCCGTCGCTGTCCTGCTTACCGATCCCGCCCGCCCGGCGCTTGAGGCTGCACGCGTGGAGCATCTGCGCGCGGACTGGGGCGGGGGAGAGATCCGCTGGCTCGCGCCCGGCGAGGCGGCGGAGATCGACCTGCCCGCGCCCCCTGCGGAGCTCGACGCGGCATGGTCCGCGCTGCAGGCGGAGGGGGTCGACCTCGCCCTCGTGCCCGGGACGGGGCGGCGCAAGCGGCTGCTCGTGGCGGACATGGACAGCACGCTCATCCGGCAGGAGTGCATCGACGAACTGGCCGAGGTCGCCGGCGTGGGCGCGCATGTCCGCGAGATCACGGCGCGGGCGATGAACGGCGAGCTCGACTTCGAGGGTGCGCTGACCGAGCGTGTGGCGCTCCTCGCGGGGCTCGAACAGGGGGTGATCGACCGGGTGCTCGCCGAGCGCATCACGCATATGCCGGGCGGCGCGACGCTCGCCGCGACGATGCGGGCGGCGGGCGCGCACACGCTGCTCGTCTCGGGGGGCTTTACCGCCTTCGCGGAGCCCGTCGCCGCCGCGCTCGGCTTCGACGAGGCGCAGGCCAACGTGCTGGAGGCGGAGGCCGGGCGGCTGACCGGCGCGGTGCGCCCGCCGATCCTCGGGCGCGACGCCAAGGTGGCGGCGCTGGAGCGGGCGGCGGCGCGGCTCGGCATCGCGCCGCAGGACGCCATCGCGGTGGGCGACGGGGCGAACGACCTCGCCATGCTGGCGCGCGCGGGCCTCGGCGTTGCGCTGCACGCCAAGCCGGCGGTGCAGCGCGAGGCGCGCATCCGCGTCAACCACGGCGACCTGACCGCGCTTCTCTACCTGCAGGGCTACGCGCGGGAGGCGTTTGCCGTTCCGTGACGCTCAGGCGAAGAGCTCCGGCGCCGGCCGGACGTGCCCCACCGTGTCGCCGCGCCGGTTGCGAATCGGCGCCTCGAGGCGGGCCGCGACCGCCGGGTCTTTCGCCGACAGCGCGCCCAGCCGCACGAGAAGCGCCGTGATCGCGGCCTCCGCTGCGCGGGTTGCGCCGTCGGCGATCTTGAGCGCGATGCCGAGGCCCTCGTCGGGCAGGATCGCGGTAAAGACACCCTCCGCCCCGGTCTTGACCGCGACGCGGCCGCCGCCCGCGCGCATGAGATCGGTGCAGGCCCGGCCCTCGCCCGCGACGAGCGCCGGATGCGCCGTCATCGCGTCGACCAGCCGGGCGGCTGCCAGGCTGTCCGCGTCGTCGCGGGCGCGGGCCGTCGCGAACCACGCCATCGCCTGTGCGATCCCGTCGAGGCGGCCGGCGAAGTTGGGCAGCGCGCAGCCGTCGATGCCGTAGCCGGGCGAGGGCGCGCCGGTGACCGCCTCGAAGGCCGCGCGGCAGGCGACCTGCACCGGGTGATCGGGCAGGTGATACTCCGGCCCGGCGCCCCTGTGCCGCGCCAGCGTCAGCATGCCG
>NZ_JAWLFS010000168.1:0-6751 GCF_041685465.1 Rhodosalinus sp.
GGTCTGGTCCCGGGGGCGCGGTGCGGTCTCGGCCCGCGGGGCATCGACCGGCGCGGCGATCTCAAGTTCGGCCCGCTGCCGGTGCAGTGGGTGATCTACATGGGCATGGCGCGCAAGCCGGCCGACGGGTGACGCCATCGTGGTCGGGCCGCGTCGTGCGGTCTGCTGCGCCGTCTCTGTCGGGGGGCCGAGGCGCCCCGAACCCGGGTGCGATCCCCGAGGGGCTTGCGTCGGGCACCGATCCCGCGATTGCGCAGGTCACGGCGAGGCCAGTCTCCCCCCAACGCGTCGCGCAAAACGTCTCGACCGGCCTGCGCGGCCAGTTGCGTGACACGCCCGGCCTCCGCCCATACCCGGCTGCACGGCATCTGTCCGGCGCCGCCCTGTCGGCCGCGTCAGGAAGCTTTCCGGGTCAGGAGCGTTTCTGGCAGAAGACGTCGTAAAGAAGGCCGATCACCTGCCGCGTGGCGTCGTCGGCGAGGCGATAATAGATGGTCTTGCCCTCGCGGCGCGTCTCGACGAGCGCTTCATCGCGCAGGCGGGCCAGCATCTGGCTCACCGCGGCCTGCCGCATGCCGAGGAGCTCCTCCAGCTCGCCCACCGATTTCTCGCCCGAGCCGAGGTGGCAGAGCACCATGAGCCGCCCCTCGTGCGCGAGGGTCTTGAGGTAAGCGGCCGCGTCGGCGGCGTTCTGCGCCATCTCGTCGGGGGGCGCCGAGGGCGCCTCGGGACGGGGCGGTGTATCGATCTCGGCCATGGGCTCTCCGGTCACATAGCTTTTCCAGTATATGTGCCGGCCGGCCGCGGGATCAAGAGCGCCGTCCGTCCTCGATCGGCGGGGCGCCGCCGGCGAAGGCGTTGCCCTCGGCGTAGTCGCAGGGGGCCTCCTGCATCTCGAGGTGGAGGCCCGTGCCGGTCCAGGGATGCGCGCGGGCGAGCGCCTCGTCCACCTCGATGCCGAGGCCGGGGGCCTGCGGGGCGGGGACGAAGCCCCCCTCGACCGCGATGGTGCCGCCGATCAGGTCGCGGTGGAAATCGGTCTCGATCGTCTCGGCGACGAGAAGGTTGGGGATCGAGACCGCGAGATGGATGTTCGCGGCCCATTCCACCGGCCCCGCGTAGAGATGTGGCGCCATCTCGGCGTTGAAGGCCTCGGCCATGCCGGCGATCTTCTTCGTCTCCCAGATGCCCCCCGCGCGGCCCAGGGCGGGCTGCAGGATGCGCGCGCCGCCCGTGCGCAGCAGCGTGGCGAACTCCGCCTTCGTGGTGAGCCGCTCGCCGGTCGCCACGGGGATGCGCACGGCCTGCTGCACGCGCTGGAATTCCAGGAGGTTGTCGGGCGGGATCGGCTCCTCGAACCAGAGCGGCGCATACGGCTCGAGCGCCTGGCCCAGCCGGATCGCGCCCTCTGTGGTGAACTGCCCGTGCGTGCCGAAGAGCAGGTCGGCGCGGTCGCCCACCGCCTCGCGCACCGCCTCGCAGAAGGCGATGGAGAGCGAGATGTCCCACATTGCCGGCTGATGCCCGCCGCGGAAGGTGTAGGGGCCGGCCGGGTCGAATTTCACCGCGGTGTAGCCGCGCGCGACCAGTGCCGCGGCGCTCTCGGCGGCCATCCCGGGCGAGGTCCAGTATTCCGTCATCGGGTGGTGCGGCAGCGGGTAGAGGTAGGAATAGGCGCGCACCCGCTCGGTCATCATGCCGCCCAGCAGCGCCCAGACCGGCCGCTCGCGGTGCTTGCCGAGGATGTCCCAGCAGGCGATTTCGAGCCCCGAGAAGGCGCCCATCACCGTGGGGTCGGGGCGCTGCGTGAAGCCCGAGGAATAGGCGCGGCGGAACATGCGCTCGACGTTCTCGGGGTGCTCGCCCTCCATGTGGCGGGCGAAGACGTCGCGGATCACGGCCTCCATCGCCTGTGGCCCCACGGCGGCGGCGTAGCACTCGCCCCAGCCGGTGATCCCGGTGTCGGTCGTCACCTTCACGAGAATCCAGTAGCGCCCGCCCCAGCCGGGCGCGGGGGGCGCGGTGACGATCACGTCGCAATCGGCGAGTTTCATGGGTCTCTCCCTGGCGCAGCGGTGCGAGGACGCCCGTAAGGGCGGAGGAGCGGTCAGAAAACGAGCACGTTGCGCCGGGCGCCGCCCGCGCGGGTGTCGGCGATGGCGGCGTTGATCTCCTCGAAGGGCCAGCGGCGCGAGACCAGCGCGTCGAGTTGCAGCCGGCCCTGCTCGTAGAGGTCGATCATCCACGGAATGTCGCGGGCGATCACGACGTCGCCCATCTTGGAGCCGACCATGCCCTGTCCGGTCGCGGCGAAGAGGACCGGTTCGTACTCGGCCGCGTCGCCCGAGTGCGGCATCCCGACCATGACCACGCGGCCGCCGGCGGCGAGGTAGCGCGGCGCCGTCTCGTAGGCCGGGATGGCGCCCGCCGTGACGATCGCCGCATCCGCACCGCGGCCGAGGGCCGCCTTGGCCGCGCGCCACGGCGCGTCGCCGGTCGCGAGCACCGTGTCGGTCGCGCCGAAGGCGCGGGCGTCGGCCAGTTTCTCCTCGGTCATGTCGACGGCCACGACGCGGCGCGCGCCGGCGAGCCGCGCGCCCTGGATCGCGTTCAGCCCGACGCCGCCCGCGCCGATCACCACCGCGTCCTGTCCGGGGCGCAGCCCCGCGGCGTAGACGGCGGCGCCCACGCCGGTGATCACGCCGCAGCCGAGGAGGCAGGCGCTCTCGGCGGGCATCGCCTCGGGGATCGGGACGACCTGGGCGGCGCCGACGACGATCTTCTCGGCGAAGGCGCCGCAGGCCATGGCGTGAAAGAGCGGGCCGCCGTCGCGCGTGGCGAGCGGGCCTTGCGCGCCGTCGGGCGGGTTCTCGCAGATCGTCGGCCGGCTCGACGCGCAGGCGGGGCAGTGTCCGCAGGGCCGGATCAGGGTGACGACGACCCGGTCGCCCTCGGCCAGCCGCTCGACGCCCGCGCCGACGCCGGTCACCCGGCCCGCGGCTTCATGGCCATAGACCGCCGGCAGCGTGCCGCCCCAGGCGCCCTCGGCGAAGGAGATGTCGGAGTGGCAGATCGCCACCGCCTCGAGCGTCACCTCCACCTCTCCCGCACCGGGGGCGGCGAGGCGCACCTCCTCGATCTCGAGCGGCGCGCCGAACTCGTGGCACACGGCCGCGCGGATTGTCTGCATGGCTCCCTCCCGCCTGTCGAGGCGACACCGTGGCCGGGGCGGCGCGCGGGTGCAACCGGGAATGCCGGCCCGCTTACGCGACGGCGGGCACGCGGCGGGCGAAGACGCCGAGCGCGACGCCGACGAGGAGCGCGGCGAGCAGGAAGGCCGCGCCGGGGAAGGTGACGGGCGCGGCCGGATGGGTGAAGGCCGCGAAGGTCGAGGTCATCAGGAGTGGCGCGAGGATCACGGCGACGGCGTTGACGCTCGTCAGCACGCCTTGCAGCGTGCCCTGCTCGTCGGCGCCCGCGGCCTGCGACATGATCGACTGCAGCGCCGGCGGCGCGATCGCGCCGAGCGCGGCGATCGGGATCAGCGCCATGACGAGGGCGCCGGAGGTCAGGAAGGCAAGCGTCGTGAAGGCGCAGATCGAGAGCGTGAGGCCGGCGGCCACCATTCGTCGCTCGCCGAGGCGGGGCTGGATGAGGCGGATGAGGCCGCCCTGCACGGCGGCCATGCTCACCCCGAAGACGCCGAGCGAGATGCCGATCAGCCCGGGATCCCAGCCGAAGCGCGCCTGCGTGAAATAGGCCCAGGTCGCCGGATAGACGTAGAAGGCGAGCTGGTAGAGGAAAAAGACCGTCAGGAGCGTCCGCGCCCCCGCCAGCCGGCCGATCCGCCGCACCGCGCCGAGGGGATTGGCGGCGGCCAGGCGGAAGGGGCGGCGCGTCGCCTCCGTCACCGTCTCGGGCAGCACGGCGAGGCCCAGCGACAGGTTCAGCGCCGAAAGCGCGGCGGCGGCGTAGAAGGGCGCGCGCGTCCCCATCTCGCCCAGGAGCCCGCCGAAGAGCGGGCCGAGCACGAAGCCGAGCCCGAAGCTCGCGCCGACGAGGCCGAAGCGCGCGGCCTTCTCGTGCGGCGCGGAGATGTCCGCGAGAAAGGCGTTGGCGGTGGCCTGCGTCGCCGCGGTGATCCCGCCCACGATCCGGGCCGCGAGCAGCAGCCAGATCGTCCCCGCCACCGCCATCACGAGGTAGTCCACCGCCATCACGCCGACCGAGACCAGCAGCACGGGCCGCCGCCCGTAGCGGTCCGAGAGCGCGCCGAGGAGCGGCCCGCAGAGGAACTGCATCACCGCGAAGGAGGTCGAGAGCACCCCGCCCCAGAGCGCCGCGGCGGCGAGCGTGCCGCCCTCGATCTCGAGGATGAGGTCCGGCAGCACCGGCAGGATCAGCCCGATGCCCATCGAGTCGATGGTCACGGTCAGCATGATGAAGAGGATGGGCAGCCGCCTGCGCGGCGGCGTCGGGCCGGGCGGCGCGCTCACCCCCGCGCCCGCACGCGCGCGGCGAAGGCGCGCGCCTCGGCGGGCGCCGTGCCGAGCTGGGCCGCCGCCCCGAAGGTCTCCGGCGGCAGGTCGGGGTGCGCCGCCCGCGCGGCCGCGGCGAGCGTTGTCCCCTCCGCCGCAGCGCGTGCGGCGAGCCGCTTCGCCTCCCGCTGCGCGTCGGGGCGCGGCATCCGTCGGGCAAGGGCGAAGCTCAGGGCCTCCGCGTAGGCGCCGCCGCCGGCGAGGTCGAGGCCCGCGGCCATCGCCTGCGGCACGGGCGCCAGCGTCCCGGCGAGCGCGCGGGCGTGCCGCGTGGTGCCGAGGAGGGCGGCCCAGAGCGCCGGGACCGCGCGCCATTCGGCGAACCACGCCGCGCCGTCGCGCTGCCAGCGGGGGCTGCCCGCGGCGTGCAGCGCCGCCTGTTGGCTGCGCACCTCTCCGGCGAGCGCGACCAGCGCCGAGGGGCCGACCGGGTTGGCCTTCTGCGGCATGGTCGACGAGCCGCCCGTCGCGCCGAGGCCGATCTCGCCGAGGCCGGTCTGCGTCATCAGGATCAGGTCGTCGCCCATCTTGGCGAGCGCGTCCGCCCCCCGCGCCGCCCAGTCGGCAAGGCGCAGCACCGGGCCGCGGTCGCTGTGCCAGCTCCGCCCCGGATCGAAGAGGCCAAGCGCCGCGGCCATCGCCGCGCGCGTCTCCGCGGCGCGCGGGCCGAGCGCCGCCGCCGTGCCGGCCGCGCCCGAGAGCGAGACCCAGAGGCTCGCCCGGCGCAGCGCCTCCAGCTCGTCCAGCAGATCGAGGAGCGGCCAGCCCCAGCCCGCCGCCACCGCGCCGAAGCTCGTCGGCGTGGCCACCTGCCCGTAGGTGCGCGCGGCCATGGGCAGTTCGGCGTGCGCCTCCGCGAGCGTGGCGAGCGCGGCGAGGGTCGCCGCGATCTCCGCCTCGGCGTGGGCGAGCGCCTGGCGCAGCCGGAGCATCAGGGCGGTGTCCTGGACGTCCTGGCTCGTTGCGCCCCAGTGGACGAACTGCGCGTGCTCGGGCGCGCCCATCGCCGCGCGGAAGGCGGCGACGAGCCCCGGCACCGGCACCCCGTTCGCGCCGGTCTCGGCGGCCAGCGCGGCCGGATCGGGCGTCACTTCGAGCGAGGCACGGCGGATCGCCTGCGCGGCCGTCTCAGGGATCACGCCGAGCCGCCCCTGCGCCTCGGCGAGCGCGCCCTCCACGACCAGCATCGCGCGGATCTCCGCCCCGTCGGTGAAGAGCCGCGCCCCCTCGCCGGCGCCGAAGAGCTCGGCGTAAAGCGCGCTCACGACCCCTCCGCGATGCAGTCGAGCAGGCGGGCGAGCCCCTCCGGATCAGCGAAGAAGGGCGAATGCCCGGTGGCCATCTCGTGCACCGCGCCGGCCGGCCAGTCGGCCGTCATCGTCGCCTGGTACTCCGGCGGGATGGTCCGGTCGTCGGTGCAGAGGATGTAGTCGCGGGGCAGGGCGCGCGACCGCTGCGTGACGTCGAGCGGCGTCGCCTGCGGCGCCACGGGCTGCGGGCAGAGGCGCGGCACGGCCCAGTCGACGGTCTCTTCGGGGCAGTCGTGGTAGAAGACGCCCGGTGCCATTTCCGGCCTGGCCGTGAAGCTGAGCCCGTCCGCCGATTTTTCCAGCGCCGGGAGGAGCGGCTGGCGCGGCGCGGCCTGCCGCATCTCCACCAGCGAGACGCCGCCCGCCGGCACGTAGGCGCAGAGATAGACGAGCCGCGCGATCTTTTCCGGCGCCTTTTCGGCCGCCGCGGTGATCGGGAAGCCGGCCATCGAGTGGCCGACCAGGACCACAGGGTCAGCGATCGCGCCCAGGATCGCCTCGGCGTAGGCCTCCAGCGTGACCTCGCCGGCGGGCGTGGCGTCCTCGCCGTGCCCGGGCAGGTCGATGGCGCGCGCCGCGTGCCCCCGCGCCTCCAGCGCCGGGATCAGATCGCGCCAGCACCACGCGCCATGACACGATCCGTGGATCAGCAGAAACTCAGCCATGGCCCACCGCGCTCAGGAACTCGGTCAGCGCCTCGGCGAAGGCCGCGGGCTGCTCGACGCAGGGCAGGTGCCCCGCGCGCCGGATCACGCGGAACTCGGCGCCGGGGATCAGCTCCACCGTCTCGCGCACGAGATCGGTGGGCGTCGATCCGTCGTCCGAGCCCGCGATCCCGAGCGTCGGCAGACGCAGGCCCGAGGTCGGCGTGTAGAAATCCGTCCCCGAGATCGCGGCGCAGGC
>NZ_JAWLFS010000169.1:0-6744 GCF_041685465.1 Rhodosalinus sp.
GGCCCGGGCCGCGAGCAGTGCGGGGACGGCATCGGGCGCATCGCCCGGTCGGGCCGTCGACACAGGGTGCAGGCCGGTCCCTGCCTGACGCCGGGGCCACACCTGCGCCTGCGGCGCTTGCGGGGCGCCGGCCCGGCGGCTACACCGCTTCCCTGTACGCGCCCAACTCCGGGCCATCGGCGGGAGTCCATGACTCGTCAGATCGTTATCGTCATGGCCGTTCATCGGCCGACCCCTGCCTATCTGCGCGTGCAGCTGCAGTCTCTGGCAGCGCAGACGCAGAGGCCGAGCCTCCTCGTCGCCGTCATCTCCGATCGTGTATCGGGCCCTCTCGTGACGACAATGGCCGGGGAGACAGGGTTGCCGCTGACCCTCGTCGATCCGGGCGAGCAGCTCGACGCGGTCCGGGCCTTCGAGGCCGGCCTCGCCGAGGCTCTGGAACTCACGAAGGACGATCCGGACGCGGTCATCGCGCTTAGCGATCAGGATGACATCTGGAAGCCCGAACGTCTGAACCGGGGGCTGGCCGCGCTCGACGAAAGCGGTGCGGACCTCGTGCATGGCGACGCGCGCCTCGTGTCGGAGGACGGCGCGGCGGTCCTGCACGAGTCGATGTTCCGCTTCGAGCGGCGCCACCGGCGGCCGGGACTGCGCGGGCTGCTTTACCGCAACAACGTCACCGGAATGACGACGCTGATGCGGCGGCGGCTGGTGGAACTGGCGCTGCCCTTCCCGGCGCAGAGCGGCGTGCACTTCTATCACGATCTCTGGCTTGCCTTGCTGGCATCGGCGCTCGGTGGCGTGCAGCTGGTGCGCGAGCCGCTGGTCGATTACCGGCAGCACGATGCCAACGCGATCGGTGCCGTCGATCGGCAGGCCGGGTGGTTGCGCCCGGGCCTTCTGCGGCGGATGCGGGGCGCTGACGAGATGTGGCTGCGCCGCGAGGCGGCGAGCTACGCGCTGGCCCGCTATCTGGCGCAGTCGGCCCACAACCGGATGGTGGATGCCGTCGCCGATGGGCGCGTGCCGCACGGGCGCGCGCGTCTCGGCGCCTTGCGCCCCTTCCTGAAACGGTTCGGCGGCACCGCGATGCTGGGCCTGGATTCCGCCCGCCTCATGTTCACCGGACATATGGGGCTCGCCCGGATCGCCGGCGGCTTCGCGATTGTCAGCGTCGCGCGGCTGGTCTGGATACTGCGCGATACGATGACCGGCGGGCTCGATGATGCGCGGGACAGGTTCGATGAGCGGTTGTACTCGCTGTCGCCGGGCCTCCCCCCTGAGGCGCCGCAAGCCGTTGCGTCCGAAACGCGACGCAAGCCGGTCGCGCATACGGAGCTGGTGGATGATCGCAAGCGCCCGCGATGGCGGCCGGACTTCACGCGCGATGACCCGGCCGTCTGTGTCCTGGTGCCCACGCTCAACCCGGCCGAGGTGTTCGCAGGCGTCGCGACTGCGCTGGATCTCGGCCTCGGCCTCGCGGCGCGGGGCCATCGGGTCCAGTTCATCGCGACGGACCTCCCGATCTCGTCGCGCGGGACCTCGCTCCGTTTCGTGCGCAGGCGCCTCGACGGCCGCGATGCCGCGACGCGCGTGACCGTGCACTGCGGGGTGAAGGACGGCACGATCCCGGCGCATCGCGCCGACCGTTTCGTCGCCACGGCATGGTGGTCCGCGCATGTCGCGGATCGGCTCATCCGGCACCAGGGCTACCTTCAGCAGCGTTTCGTCTACCTGATCCAGGATTTCGAGCCGGCGTTCTATCCGTGGGGATCGGAGTACGCCGATGCGATGGCGAGCTATGCGCTCGAATTCCAGCCGGTTTTCAATACGGAGTCCCTGCGGGCGCACTTCGCGCAGTCCGGTTTCGCTTTCGCGGGTCCGGACGCTCTGGCCTTCCAGCCGGCGATCGACGTGACGCGCTATGCCGCGGGGGCGCGCGTGCCGCGTGACGGACGGAAGCGCAAGCTGGCGCTCTACGGCCGCCCCGAGGTGGCGCGCAACATGTACCCCACCGCGATCGAGGCGCTCGCGCGGTTCATCGAGGCGGAGCAGCTCGGTCCGGACGACATCGAGATGGTCTCGGTCGGCTTGCGCCACGACGACGTCGCATTGCCGCGGGGCGTGGTGCTGCGCAGTCTCGGCAAGCTGCCGTGGGAAGATTACCCGGTATTTCTGCGTGGTGTGGACATAGGGCTGTCGCTGATGCACTCGCCGCATCCGAGCCATCCGCCGATCGAGATGGCGGCCTCGGGCGTGCGCGTCGTGGCCAACCGCTTCGGGGCGAAGGACCTTGGCACGCTCACCTCGGCGATTCTCTCGGTCGAGCCGACGGTCGAGGCGCTGACGGGCGGGTTGCGACGTGCGTGGGGCATGGGGCCGGTCAGCGACGAGGAGCGTCGCATCGACCTCGGGCAGCTTGGGCTTCCCTTCGACACGATGCTGGATCGCCTGTCCACGGCGCTGGCGCCTGCGACACAAGACATGAAAGGTCGATGACGTGACCCGCCGGATCGTTCTGCATATCGGATCGCCCAAGTGCGGCTCGACCTACCTGCAGCAGGTTATGCTTCAGAACCGGGATCGTCTCTCGGCGCGCGGCATTCACTATCCGCATGACGGGGGCACGCACCCCGGCAACGCCGCGGCGCTCGCGTCCGTGTCGCGGGAAACGGTCGAGGGATGGTTCGCGGAGGGGGCCGGGACCGTCGTGCTCAGCCACGAGGATCTCTACGGGCAGCCGAGGCGCGGGGATGCGCTGGCGGAGCTCGCTCCGGCTGCGGGACTCGAGGTTCAGGTCGTCGCCTTCCTGCGGCCGTTCAGCGAATTCGTCTTCGGCGACTATTCGCAGTTCATGAAGCAGCATTTCGAGACCTATCTGGCCTCGCGGAACCCCTACGAGGGGCGGGACTTGCGCGCCTTCGCCGAGCGACGGGTCCGCAACCTCAAGCCGGCCGCCTTCCTGCGAAACTGGAGCAAGCGCTTTCCCGATCCGTCGCTGATCCTCGCGGGACACAGGGACATCCGGCCGGTCATGGAAGGATTGCTCGGCGAGGACGAGGGGATGAACTGGGAGCTGCACCCTTCCCGTAGCAACCGGTCCCTGCGCATGGAGGATTGCGACCGTATCGCCGCGATGATGCGCGACCCTGGCATTGCCGACGCTGATATCCGTGCAACCTTCCGCGCGGCCTTCCACAACGCCGGATTGCCCGACGCGGGCCGGACACCGGAGCGCCGGGATTGGCTGGAAGACCTGTTCAGCGAGCAGAACCGGCTGTTGCGCAAGCAGTTCGGCTACGACAACACCCTGCAGGCCGCGGACGTCTGAGGCACGTTCGAGTCATGGGGCGCGCCCCTGCATGAGGCTCTTGTGGTGCGCGAGCGCGTCCTCGACGTCGTCGTACATGTGCAGTTGGCCTTTCTCGAGCACGCCGGCGCGGTCGCAAAGGCGCCGGACCTGACCGGGCTGATGGGTGACCACGACGGCGCCGCTGTTCTGAAGCCGCTTCTTGAACAGTCGCTCGCTCTTGGATTTGAACGACGCATCGCCGACCGCCGTGACCTCGTCGACGAGATAGGTGTCGAAGTGGATTCCCATCGAAACGCCGAAGGCAAGGCGCGATTTCATGCCGGAGGAATAGCTGCGCACCGGCAGCTCGAAATGCGCGCCGAGTTCCGCGAAATCGCCGACGAAGCGGGTCAACTCGTCCGAATCCACGCCGTAGACGCGGGCGATGAAGCGGGTGTTCTGCACGCCTGTCAGCTCCGGGTGGAAGCTTCCGGCGAAGCCGACCGGCCAGGACACCGTGCCATGCGTGACCACCTCGCCGCTGTCGGGGTCCATCGAGCCCGAGATCATCTTGAGCATGCTCGACTTGCCCGCGCCGTTCCGCCCCAGGACCGCAACCGCCTTGCCGCGCGGGAACAGGGCGTTGATGCCATCCGCGATCACCTTGCGCCGGCCGTTGAGCACGAAAACCTTGGTCACGTTGCGTAGCTCGATCATCGCGAAAGCCGCACGTCAGCGCCGGTCGCGCAGCGAGTAATAGATCATCACGATGATCGACCAGCTCACCAGAAGGAAGGCGCCTGCGAGGGCAAGAAGCATGACCCGGCGCGGGTACTGCGGTGTCTCGGGCATGGTCGGATCAAGATAGGCGGCCAGATAGCGCGACTTGCGCTGCGCCTCCGCGACGGCGGTGTCGTACGCGGCGAGCGCCGACAGGTAGCTCTTTTCAGCGAACTCCATGTCTACGGCAAGTGACTCATAGTCCGCGATGAGGGTCGAATAGGCATCTGCCGGCGCCTCTGCCGGCGGCGTGTCCCCCAAGCCGGCGCCGATCGCCGGTGCGTCCTCTGGGGGGGTGTTGCCGAACCGCGCGCGTTCTGCGCGGATGCGGGTCCGGATCACGTCGACGCGCTCGCGCGCGCGGACGACGCGCGGGTCGTCCTGCGGCGCGTTCTCGGTCAGCAGGTCGAGTTCGATCAGCGCGTCGGCGAGCTGCTGCTGGAGCGTGTTCAGCAGGCCCATGCGGCCCTGGATATCGGCCGAGGGGTCCACGATCTGCGTGCGCGACCGGAAATCCGTCATGGCGGTGCGCGCTTCCTTCAACCGTTCGATGGAACGATCCAGTTCTTCCTGCGCGTATCGAGTGGCGTCGTCGCGGGCGATGGTCGAGAGGCCGTTCACCATGTCGCTGCTCTCGTCGAAGATCGCCGTGGCGATGGCGTGGGCATCTTCGGGGGCGAAGGCGAGCACGCGAACCTCTATCAGACCGCTCGCCCGGTCGTAGAAGACCTTCACCATGCGCTGCCAGTAATCCGCGAGTGCCTCGATCCGGACGTCGCTGCCGAGGCCGAACACGGGATCATCCGTGTTGACGTAGATATCCCTGAGGTTGATCCGCTCCTGTACGGCCCGCACCATCTTCTGGCTGCGGATGAATTCGTAGAGGATGTCGGTGTCGGAGGAGCTCGAGGAGGAGAGCTCGGTGATGCCGCCCAGAAGTTCCACGGCCGACCCGACCTCCTCGGTGCGCACCGAGAAGCCGACCTGGCTCGCGTACTGGTCGTCGGCGACCATGTAGAGATACGCCGCCGCAAGGCCGAGCGGTACCACGACCCATGCGAGAAAGAAGGCGATGAGCACGTAATGGCGCAGTTTCAGCCGCGCGCGCCGGGCGACGGGCGGGACGGGTGGCGCGTCCGACTGCTGCGACGACGGCGCCTTGCCCCCCTTGCCGCCGGTGCGGCCTTCCGGCTTGCCCTTGCCCGGCATTCCGGTCACCACCCCCCTGCCGTCCGTCGGAGCGTCGGGCGAGGCCTTCTTGGCGTCTGTCACGGCGAAACCTTCTTGTTTGGCGTGGGGCCGCTTGTGCGTCGGCCGGCGGCCCGTGCTAAGGTGTGGCGAAGATATGGTAGACACGCAGGCCCCGCAATCAGAGCTTCCCGAGCTGCCGGAAGGCCGCGGCCGGCGGCCGCTTCGGCCGGGCACGCCGCGCACGGTCGCGGCGCTGATGCTGCGCGAGATGGCCTCGACGCACGGGCGCTCGGCGCTGGGCTACCTCTGGGCGATTCTCGAGCCGGTGGGCGGCATCATCCTGTTGACGTTCATCTTCTCGCTCATGTTGCGCTCGCCCGGCATCGGCACCAACTTTCCGCTGTTCTATGCGACGGGCATGCTGCCCTTCGTCGCCTACATGGATATCAGCCAGAAAACATCCGTCGCGCTTCGCTTCTCGCGGCAGTTGCTGGCCTATCCCGGCGTGACGTTCGTCGACGCGCTGATCGCGCGCGTGCTGCTCAACAGCATAACCCAGATCATGGTCTGGGTCGTCGTGCTGACCGGTATCATCCAGATCTATCGCCTCGACGTGATTCTCGATCCGCCGTTGGTCGCCCTGAGCTTCGCCATGACGATCAGCCTCGGGCTGGGGATCGGGACGCTCAACTGCTATCTGCTGTCCGTTTTCCCCACCTGGGAGCGGATCTGGGCGATCCTGACGCGCCCGCTCTTCATCATTTCCTGCATTTTCTTCCTGTTCGACGATGTGCCGCAGCCGTTCCAGGACTGGCTGTGGTGGAACCCGCTGATACACGTCGTCGGGCAGAGCCGTGAGGGGATCTACGCCACGTATGATGCGAACTACGTGTCGCTGATCTATGTCTTCGCGGTCGCCTGTGTCACCTTCGCGCTCGGTCTGCTGCTGCTGCGGCGCTACTATCGGGACATCATAAACGACTGACCCTTTGACACGATTGCCGGTGCCTGCGCGCTCTGCTACGCGACGGCCCGATCGAGGGAGAGGCAGTGGGCTGGCGCGGGTACATCGACAGGACGCATGGCGCCGTCTTCTTCTGGTCTCAGAAAGCGGCCTGCACGACGCTCTTCGAGATGCTGGCCGACAACATGGCCGAGCGACCGCAGAAGAAGCTCCATTTCCATCTGCATAGCGCGCCGGGTCACCGCTGCCGCGAGGCGATAAGGCGGCACGGGCTGACCTCCGTGATCCTTGCACGGCATCCGGCGTCGCGTGCGATCAGCGCCTATCTCAACAAGTTCTGCGTCTATCGCGGGCGCCGGCTCGAGAGCCGTCGGCAGCTCGAGCCCTTCGCGCAGGAGCTCCACGATACCCACGTGCGCGCGGCAGGCGGCAGTCCCGACACGGACGACCCGAACACGATCACCTTCGAGCAGTTCCTCGACACCGTCGCGCGGATGCGGGCAGAGGCGGAAAAACC
>NZ_JAWLFS010000170.1:0-6721 GCF_041685465.1 Rhodosalinus sp.
CGGTCGTAGAGCACCACCTCGGCGCCCAGCGCGCGGGTGTTCTCGATCTTGAGCCGCGGCGCGTCGGCGGGCATCACGATCACCGCCGGCACGCCGTGGTGCCGCGCGGCATGGGCCACGCCCTGCGCGTGGTTGCCGCTCGAATAGGCGATGACGCCGCGGGCGCGCACCTCCGGCGCCAGCGCCGAGACGGCCGACCAGGCGCCGCGTGCCTTGAAGCTGCCGGTGTGCTGCAGGCACTCGGCCTTCACCAGGACCCGCCGCCCGGCGATCTCGTCGAGGAAGGGCGAGGCGAGGAGCGGCGTGCGCCGGACATGCCCCGTGAGCCGCTCCGCCGCCGCCTCGATCATCGCCGCGTCGGCGGCCTCGCGCGTGTCCGTGGCCGTCATGCCAGCCGCTCCAGCCACGCCCGGATCGCGGCGAGCGACTCGGGCTCGTCGAGGAAGGGCACATGCCCGCGACCGGGCACCTCCGCGGCGATCAGGTCCGGCCGGCGGCGGCGCATCTCCGCGACCGTGGCCGCGCTCAGCAGGTCGGAGTTCGCGCCCCGGATCACGGCCGTGGCCAGCCCCTCCAGCGCGTCGAACCAGGGCCAGAGGTCCGCGGCGCCTTTCGCGCCGGCCTCCACCACCGCCTCGCGCAGGCGCGGGTCGTAGGCGATGCGCAGGCCCTCCGGCAGCACGTGGTAAAGGTGGTCGATCTCCTCGCGCCAGCGGTGCTCCGGCACGCCCTCGAAGCCGGTCAGCGCCGCGGCGCGCGCCGCGACCGCCTCGCGCACGGTTTTCCATGCCGGGTCGCGCCCGAGATACGCCATGATGGGCTCGAGCCCCGCAGGCTCCAGAACCGGGCCGATGTCGTTGAACAGGACGCCGTCGAGCCGCTCGCGCGCCGTCGCGGCGAGGAAGAGCGCGATCAGCCCGCCGCGCGAGGTGCCGAGCACGGCCGCCGAGGCGAGGCCGAGGTGGTCGAGAAGCTCCGTCGCGTCGGCGGCCTCCCGCGGGATCGTGTAGGTCATCGGGTCGTCGGCCCAGTCCGAGCGCCCGCGCCCGCGGTAGTCCATGCGAATGAGCCGCACCGCCCCGCGGAGATGCGGCGCGAGGTAGTCGAAATCGGTCGCGTTGCGGGTGAGCCCTGCGAGGCAGAGGACGGGGCGGCCCGCGCCTTCGTCGCTGTAGAAGAGCGAGAGACCGTCGGAGGTGGTGAAACGGGGCATTCAGAGACCTGCGAGTCGTGGGATGTCGGCGAGGTCGCCGACGACATGCGCCGGCCGCCACGGCAGCCGGTCCACCGGATCGGCCGCGCGGTTCACCCATGCCGTGCGGAAGCCATGGCCCGTGGCGGCGGCCGCGTCCCAGCCGTTGGCCGAGACGAAGAGCACCCCGTCCGGCGGCGTGCCGAAGCGCGCGCCGACGAGGTCGTAGACGGCCCGCGCGGGCTTGAAGACGCCGACCTCCTCCACCGAGAGCACGGCGTCGAGGCGGTCGCCGAGGCCCGCGCTGCCGACCGCCGCGGCGAGCATCTCCGGCGATCCGTTCGACAGGATCGCCGTGCGCCGGCCACCTGCGCGCAGCGCATCGAGCACCGCGGGCACCTCGGGGTAGGCGTCGAGCTCGCGGTAGAGCGCAAGAAGGCGCGTGCGCAGCTCCGCGTCGCCGTCGAGGCCCGTGGCCTCCAGCGCCCAGTCGAGCCCGTTCTCGGTGACGGTCCAGAAATCCGCATGCGCCCCGGTGATCGCGCGCAGCCAGGTGTACTGCAACTGCTTGAGCCGCCACGCCTCGGCGAGCTGCGGCCAGCGTTCGGCGAGCGCCGCGCGCCCCGGCTCGGCGGCGGCGCGCCGCGCCGCGGCGGCCACGTCGAAGAGGGTGCCATAGGCGTCGAAGACGCAGAGGCGCGGGGGCGTGTCGATAACCATTCCCGCGCGAGACTGGCACGGCGTCGCCGAGCGGGACAAGGGCGATCGCGCCGGGGTTTACATCCGGCCGCACCTCGGTCACCCTTCAAGAGACATCCGAGCAACCCGTGCGCGTCGCGCGCGGCCTCGAAAGCACGACATCCCCTTTCCACGGATCTACAGGAGGCCTCATGACTCAGGCCAAGTCGGGCGATACCGTCCGTATCCACTATACCGGCACGCTGTCGGACGGCTCGACCTTCGACAGCTCGCGCGAGCGCGAGCCGCTTCAGTTCACCCTCGGCTCGGGCGAGATCATCCCCGGTCTCGACAAGGCGATTCCCGGCATGAGCGTCGGCGAGAGCAAGCGCGTGGACGTGCCCGCCGACGACGCCTACGGGCAGCACGATCCCTCCGCGAAGCAGGAGATCCCGCGCGAGGGTATCCCGGCCGACATCCCGCTCGATCCCGGCACGCGGCTGCAGATGCAGACGCCCGAAGGGCAGGTTCTGCCGGTGACCGTGGTGACCGCCACGGACGAGACGGTGACGCTGGATGCGAACCACCCGCTCGCGGGCAAGGACCTCACCTTCGAGGTCGAGCTCGTCGAGATCGACTGACCGGCGCCGGGTCGGGCGCGGCGGCCGCCGCGCTCAGGCCCGCGCCGCGTGATGATCGGCGAGCCGCTTGCCCGGCTCGTCGACGAAAAGCTGCGGCAGGACCGTCAGCTCCTCGATCCGGTCGACCCGGACCTCGGCGAAATCTGCCGCGGTCTCGTCCCAGACGATCGCGGTCCAGAGCCGCCCCCAGTAGTCCAGCTTGAGCGGCCGCGCCACGCGCGCGCCCCCACCACCCGCGAGGCGGATGCGCAGCTTCTGGCGCGCGCGGATCGCGGCGCGCAGCGGCGGCAGGTGTTCGGCACCGCGCGCGGCGGCATCGAACGGGTAGGTGGCGAGGCCGAAGCCCTCGGCGCGGCGGCCCGGCTCCTCGGGCAGCGCCTCCTCGATCTTCGCGGCGAGCGAGGCGGCGGCGTCGCGCAGCGAGGCGTCCTCGGCACCGCCCATCACCGCGAGCGCGACATGCAGCACCTCGAGCTCGGCCTCGTCGAGCACGAGCGAGGGCAGCGTGACGCCCGCCTTCGCGCGATAGCCCTGTCCGCGCGTGCCCTCGACCGGCACGCCGGAGGCGGAGAGCGTCTCCATGTCGCGGTAGATCGTGCGCAGCGAGACGCCGAAGCGCGCGGCGAGGTCCTCCGCACGGTGCGGCCCGCCCCGCCGCAGAGTCTCGATCAGGGCATAGAGTCGTTCGCTGCGCGTCATGGCGGTGCCTCCCCGGTCCCGAATTTGACAGTATCCCGTCAGTTGACGCAATAATGGCAGGAGCGGATGAAAAAACTTGCCTGCCGCCGGGCAACGAGGCCGCATTCGCGCTTTCGCCGGGCGGAGCGAGCCACTACATCTGCGCCACAGGAGGCGTGGGCGCAGGCGGCGCCCGCACTGCCACGAGGAGAGTGACCATGCTCAACAACATCGGCCTGCCGGGCCTGCTTCTCATTGCGGTCGTCGTTCTGGTGCTCTTCGGGCGCGGCAAGATCAGCTCGCTGATGGGCGAGGTCGGCAAGGGCATCACGGCCTTCAAGAAGGGCGTGAAGGACGGCACCGAGGAACTGGAAGCCCAGTCCAACGAGGAGGCCCGCGACGTCACGCCCGAGACGACGGAGCAAGAGAAAGACAAGGTCTGATCCATGCTCGACCTGGGCTGGACGGAGCTTCTCGTCATCGGCATCGTCGCGCTGATCGTGGTGGGGCCCAAGGACCTGCCGGTGCTTTTCCGCAACGTCGGCCGGTTCATGGGAAAGGCCCGCGGCATGGCACGCGAGTTCTCCCGCGCGATGAACGACGCCGCCGAGGAAAGCGGCGTCAGCGAGGCCACGCGCGGGTTCAAGGACGCGACGAAGGGCTTCAAGGACGCGACGAGCGCGAAGTCGATGGGCCTCGACGGGGTCGAGGAGTCGCTGCGCGAAACGGCGCGCTGGGACCCCGACAGCGAGACGGCCAAGCTCGCGCGGGACCGCGCGGCCGAGGCGCAGGCCCGCCGCGACGCCCTCCGCGAAAAGACCGATGCGGGCGCGACACCTGCGTCGGGCGACAGCGCCACCGACAGCCCGGACGACGCGCCCCGGCCCGACCGGACCGACGCCCCCGCGCCTGAGGACCGCAAGGAATGAGCAAGGTCGACGATGTCGACGGGGTCGACGACAGCCAGGCGCCGCTGATCGAGCACCTCGCGGAGCTGCGCACGCGGCTGATCCGCTCGGTGCTCGCCTTCATCGTCGGCATGGTGATCTGCTTCACCGTCTGGAACCCGATCTTCGATTTCCTGACGCGCCCGCTCTGCGACGCGATGGCGGTGCGCGGCATGACGGACTGCGGGCTGATCCTGATCCGGCTGCAGGAGGGCTTCTTCGTCGCCGTGTCGATCTCGCTTCTGGGCGGTCTCGTGCTGTCCTTTCCGATGATCAGTTTCCAGATGTGGCGCTTCGTGGCGCCGGGGCTCTACAGGTCCGAGAAGGGCGCCTTCCTGCCCTTCATGCTGGCCTCGCCCTTCATGTTCTTCCTCGGCGCGGCCTTCGCCTATTACGTGGTGACGCCGCTTGCCTTCGATTTCTTCCTCGGCTTCCAGCAGCCGGGCAGCGTGCTCGACCAGGGCGAGGCGGAGGGGGCGACGGCGGGCATCGCCTTCCAGGGCTCGGCGCAGGAATACCTTTCGCTGACCATCAAGTTCATCGTCGCCTTCGGCCTCTGCTTCCAGCTGCCGGTGCTGCTGACGCTGATGGGCAAGGCCGGTCTCGTCAGCGCCGAGGGGCTTCGGACGGTGCGTAAATACGCCGTCGTCGGCATCCTCGTGCTCGCCGCGCTGGTGACGCCGCCGGACGTCATCACGCAGGTGATCCTCTTCGTCGTGGTCTACGGGCTCTACGAGGTCTCGATCTGGCTGGTGAAGCGCGTCGAGCGCAAGCGCGAGGCGGAGCTCAGGGCGCAGGGCCTCTGGTTCGAGGACGACGACGACCCCTACGGCGAGGCCGACCAGGGCGAGGACCCGCTGATGCGCGAGTTCGACCGCGACGACGACGACACGGGTCGCGACCGGTGAGAGGCCCCGGCCCCGACGGTGAGGCGCTGAGCCGGATCGCCGCGGCGCTGGAGCGCATGGCGCCCCCGCCGCGGCCCGCGCCCGACTTCGACGGGGCGGAGGCCTTCGTCTGGCACACCGAGCCCGACCGGCTGGAGCCGGTGGGGCGGGTGAACCGGGTGGACCTCGCGCTGCTGGTCGGCATCGCGCAGGTGCGCGACATCCTCCTCGCCAACACCCGCGCCTTCGCGCAGGGGCTGCCGGCCAACAACGCGCTCCTCTGGGGCGCGCGCGGCATGGGCAAGAGCTCTCTCGTGAAGGCCGTGCACGCCGAGGTGGTGGGCGAGGGGCATCCCCTGAAGATCGTGGAGCTTCAGCGCGAGGATCTGCCGAGCGTCGGGCGGCTCCTGTCGCTCCTGCGCGCGGCCTCGGCGCATCGCTTCCTGCTCTTCTGCGACGATCTCTCGTTTTCGCAGGACGACCAGCACTACAAGAGCCTCAAGGCGGTGCTCGACGGCGGGGTGGAAGGGCGGCCCGAGAACGTGGCGCTCTATGCCACGTCCAACCGGCGCCACCTGATGCCGCGCGACATGATCGAGAACGAGCGCTCCACCGCGATCAACCCGGCCGAGGCGGTTGAGGAAAAGGTCTCGCTCTCCGACCGCTTCGGGCTGTGGCTCGGCTTCCATCCCTGTTCGCAGGACGAGTATCTCGAGATGATCCGCGGTTACTGCGCGGCCTATGGCGTCGAGATCGACGAGACGCGCCTCCGCGCCGAGGCGATCGAGTGGCAGGCCACGCGCGGCGCGCGCTCGGGCCGGGTGGCCTGGCAGTTCTTCGTCGATCTCGCCGGGCGAGAGGGCGTGCGTCTGGGCTGAGCGAAAGGCGCTTGGAAGCGCCTTTCAAGCGGTTTGAAAACCGCTTGGTCCGCACCGAGGCCCTGCGACGGCCCGTCAGGGCCGCCGAGCGCCGGGCAGGCCGTCGAGCATCGCCGGCAGCGTCGCCCGCAGCCGCGCCATGCCGCCTGGCCGCCAGCCGAGCGCGGTGAGGCGGTCGCAGCGCATGACGCTCACCGGCGCGGCGCTCTCGGCGGGCAGGGGATGCGGGCAGCCGGTCGCCCGCG
Organism: Rhodosalinus sp.; assembly: GCF_041685465.1. NCBI lineage: Bacteria > Pseudomonadati > Pseudomonadota > Alphaproteobacteria > Rhodobacterales > Paracoccaceae > Rhodosalinus > Rhodosalinus sp. The sequence continues at coordinate 6,147 of NZ_JAWLFS010000170.1, forward strand.
CCACCTCCGCCAGCAGGGCGCGCCGGTCGAGCAGCAGATCCGAGACGTTGAAGACCCCGTCGCCGAGCCGCTCCTCCGGCGCCTCGAGCACCAGCCGCACCGCCGCGGCGAGGTCGGCGCCGTGCACCTCCGTGCCCCGGCGCGGCGTGATCGTCTCCCCGGCGAGGTAGTTTTCGAACAGCCCGGCCCATTTGTGCCGCTGCCCCGGCCCGGCCGGCCCGTAGACGCCGGTGGCGCGCAGTGCGACGCCGCCGGGCAGCGCGGCGAGCGCGGCCTCCGCCTCGGCCTTGACCGCGCCGTAGAGCGTGTCGGGGCGCGGGGTCATCTCCTCGGTCAGTTCCGTCCCGGGGGGATAGTCCCCGTAGACCGCCCGCGAGGAGAGGAAGATCACCCGTCGCACCCCGGCCCCTGCCGCGGCCTCGAAGAGGCGCAGGGTGCCGTCGCGGTTGGCCGAGAGGAAGCCCTCCGGATCGTCGCCCTCGCCGCCGCGGTATCGGCCCGGCTCATGCGAGAACCCCGCGTGGATCAGGGCATCAACCCCGTCGAGCGCCGGCGGCGGGCCGGTGAGATCGTAG
>NZ_JAWLFS010000171.1:0-6698 GCF_041685465.1 Rhodosalinus sp.
CCACCGGAGTCAACCGTGCGGCGCGGCCTTGCGGCCGCACGCTCTCTGGCACTGCGTGCGATCAGGGGGGGCGCTGCCCCCCTCGGCCCGTGCCGGGCCTCACCCCCCGGAGTATTTCATCCAAGGTGATGGCAGGGAGGGACATCGCCCGCCCCATCATCTTGGTCCAAATACTCCGGGGGTGAATTGGCCGAAGGCCAAGAGGGGGCAGCGCCCCCTGCGCGCGGGCCGCTGCGCGGCTCAGAAGGGCGGCGGCGCGCGGAAGGTGGTGCCGGCACCGCCGTCCGGGTGATGCAGGCGCAATTCCTCGGAATGGAGCATCATGCGCGGGTGGTCGCGCGTCGCGCCGTGCGCGTAGAAGGGATCGCCGAGGATCGGGTGACCGATCTCGGCCATGTGGACGCGGAGCTGATGGCTGCGGCCCGTCTCGGGCATGAGCTTCACCCGCGTCTCGTCCTCGCCCCGGCGCTGCACGCGCCAGCGGGTCAGTGCGGGCTTGCCGGTGGCGTGGCAGACCTTCTGTTTGGGGCGGTTCGGCCAGTCGACGATCAGCGGCAGCGCGACCTCGCCGCGGTCCTCGGCGAGCGTGCCGGCCACCCGGGCGACATAGGTCTTCTTCACCTTGCGGCGTTCGAACTGGAGCCCGAGGTTGCGCTGCGCGGGCCGCGTCAGGGCGAAGACCATGACGCCCGAGGTGTCGCGGTCGAGGCGATGCACGAGAAGCGCCTCCGGAAAGGCTGCCTGAACGCGGGTGAGCAGGCAGTCGGCCAGATGCGCGCCGCGGCCCGGCACGGAGAGGAGGCCGGCGGGCTTGTCGACCACGACGATCTCGTGGTCGGCGTGCAGGATCGCCAGCGGTTCCTGGGGGGGCGCGTAGTCCTCGGACATGGGGCGCGGGGATAGGGATGCGCCGCGCGCCTGTCCAGCGGTGGATTGACGGGCGCGGCCGGAGGCTTTACCTCCCGCGGCCTTCCCGGAGGCAGCGACGAGGCGAGGTATGGCACGGCGGCGCAAGGGGCGCGACATTTCCGGCTGGCTGGTGGTGGACAAGCCCGCGGGCACGGGCTCGACCGAGGTGGTCAACACCGTGCGCCGTGCCTTCGACGCGAAGAAGGCCGGGCATGCCGGCACGCTCGACCCGGCAGCGACCGGCGTGCTCGCCGTGGCGCTCGGCGAGGCGACGAAGACGGTGCCTTACGTGACCGACGCGCTGAAGGCCTATGTCTTCACCGTCCGCTTCGGACAGGCGACCGAGACCGACGACGCCGAGGGCCGCGTGATCGCGGAGCGCGCCGACCGTCCCTCCGACGCGGGCTTGAAGGAGGCGCTGCACGGCTTCGTGGGCGAGATCATGCAGGTGCCGCCCGCCTATTCCGCCGTGCACGTGGACGGCGCGCGGGCCTATGCGCTCGCGCGCAGGGGCGAGGCGATGGAGCTCGCGGCGCGGCCGCTCTGGGTCGAGTCGCTCGTCCTGCTCGACCGGCCGGATGCGGATCACGCGGTTCTCGAGATGGTCTGCGGCAAGGGCGGCTACGTGCGCGCCGTTGCGCGCGACCTGGGCGAGGCGTTGGGCTGTCTCGGCCACGTCACGGAGTTGCGCCGCACCTGGTCCGGTCCCTTCACGGCCGAGGAGGGGGTCACGCTCGAGGAGGTCGCGGCGCTCAAGGGCACGCCGGAGCTCGACGCGAGGCTCCTGCCGCTCGAGGCGGGGCTCGGCGAGCTCCCGAAGGTGCGCGCGCCGGCCGAGAGCGTCGGGCGGCTGCGCAACGGCAACCCGGCGACCGTGATCGCGCACGGCCTCGAATACGGCGAGGAGTGCTGGGCCGAGGCGGAGGGCCGCGCCGTCGCCGTCGGGCGCTACAAGGGGGGCGAGCTGCACCCCTCCCGTGTCTTCGTGACCTGAGCGCAGGAAAACACCCTCCCCGGGCGGGGGAGGGTGCGATGCGCCGTCAGCCCCGGCCGATCAGTTCACGGCCTTCGCGTCGACAACATCCGTCCCGTTGGGCGCGTCCTCCGCCTTGCTGATGGCGATCCGCCGCGGCTTCAGCGCTTCGGGAATCTCCCGCTCCAGGTCGATGTGGAGCATCCCGTCGGCGTGGCTCGCCCCGGTCACGCGGACATGGTCGGCGAGGTGGAAACGCCGCTCGAAGGCCCGGGTGGCGATGCCGCGGTGCAGGTAGGTGCGGCCCTCGTCCTCCTCGGCCTTGCGGGCCGCGACGACGAGCTGGTTCTCCTTCACCTCGACCGACAGGTCGTCGGCCGCGAAGCCGGCCACCGCGATCGAGATACGGTAGGCGGTCTCGTCGGTCTTCTCGATGTTGTAGGGCGGATAGGTCGGCTGGCTCACGTCGCTGGCCAGCACGCGATCCATCATGTCGGCGAAACGGTCGAAGCCGACGGTGGCGCGGTACAGCGGTGCAAGATCGTAGCTACGCATGGGTCATCCTCCGTTGAGCGATACCTGATGGCGCCCTCCCTGCACGGGACGGGCGGTGCGTGGCCGCGGAGCCCTTGGCGGCGCCCCGCGTCCGGCGTCGATCTGGGAAGCGATGCGCCGCCTTTCAAGACGGCGGCGCGCTCACTCCGGGGTGACGAATTTCGCGCCGAGGCCGTCCGACCGCTCGCCCACGCCGATGCGGCGGACACGCGGCGCGGTCTCCTCCGCCCCGTGGCCGCGCCCGTTCGCGAGCTCGGCCTGCAGGAGCGCGAGCGGCCCTTCGAGCGCGGTGCCGAGCGCGACCTTGCGGCCGCTCATCTCGGCCTTGGCGCTGACCACCGAGACGATGCGCCGCCCCTCGGGGCCGAAGCTGAAGACCGGCGCACCGGAGGCGCCGAAATCCACCTCGCAATCCATCACCAGCACGCCGGACTGTTCCGCCTCGACGCTGCAGACCTCCTGCAGCGCGGGCGCCTCCGCGCGGTCGCGCGCGTAGGAGACGACGCCGATCTCGGCGCCCGGGCCGGGCCGACGTCCGGTCGCGAAGGGAATGACGGTCGTGTTGCGGATCGGGCGCGCGAGCTCGAGAAGCGCGACGTCGTTCTTCACGCGGCGCGGGCCCGAGCCGCTCTGGAAGACGTAGTTCGGATGCGCGACGGCGCGCCGGATCTCGCGGTAGGCCTCCGCCCGGCCGTGCCGCCAGCCGGCGAGGAAGGTGATCTCCCGGTGGTCGAACCGCTCGCCCGTCGCCTTGTCGTAGAGGCAATGCGCCGCCGTCAGCACCAGGTCGGGCGCGACCAGCGCGCCGGTACAGAAGCCCGTGCCCCCCATGTCGAGCCGGCCGACCGCCTCCCAGCCGCGGCCCTTCTCGCCGGTGTCGAGCGTCTCGAGCGGGCTTTCGGCGGGCGCGGCGCCGGCCACGGCCAAGGCGAGCGCGACGGTGGCGATCAGGCGCATCTGTGTCGACTTTCCTCTGTTCCGCCCGCGTCGGCTAGCCCTGCGGTCGGGCAGAATTAGGGCGCCGCCGTGGCGAGGGCCGGCGGTTTCGGCCCGCCGGTCGCCCAGTCGATCAGTTCGACGGTGTGCACCACCGGCACCTCCGTGCCGCCCCCGATCTGCATCATGCAGCCGATGTTGCCCGTGGCGATCACCTGCGGCGCCTTCGCCTCCAGCGTCGTCACCTTGCGCGCCTTGAGCTCGGCCGAGATCTCGGGCTGCATCAGGTTGTAGGTCCCGGCCGAGCCGCAGCAGAGGTGGCTGTCGGCGGGCTCCACCACCTCGAAGCCCGCTCGCTTGAGAAGGGTCTTCGGCGCGCCCTTGATCTGCTGGCCGTGCTGGAGCGAGCAGGCCGCGTGATAGGCGACCCGCAGCGGTTCGGGCGCAGCGGCCGCGGGGGCGAGCTCCTTCAGCACCTCGCTCACGTCGCGGGCCATGGCGCTCACCTCCGCCGCGTCGGCGGCCAGCGGATGCTCGCGGAACATGTGGCCGTAGTCCTTCACGGTGGTGCCGCAGCCGCTCGTGTTGATCACCACCGCGTCGAGGCCCGCGCCGCGCTTCTCCCGCATCCAGGCGCGGATGTTGGCCGCGGCGCTCGCATGGCTCGCGTCCGTCTGGCCCATGTGGTGGGTGAGTGCGCCGCAACAGCCCGCGCCCTCGGCCACCACCACCTCGGCCCCGAGGCGGGTGAGCACGCGGATCGTCGCGTCGTTGATGTCGGTGTTGAGCGCGCGCTGCGCGCAGCCCGTCATCAGCGCCACCCGCATCCGCCGTTCCCCTCGGGCCGGAAAGACCTGCGGGTCGTCGTTGCGGCTGACCGGCGGGATGCGCCTCGGCGCCATGTCGAGCATCGCGCGCAGCCGCGCATCCGGCATCAGCCGCCGGAAGGGTCGCCCGAGCGTCGCCGCCACGAGCGCGAGGCGGAAGCGCCCCGGGTAGGGCAGCACCTGCGCCAGCAGCCAGCGCAGCGCCCGGTCGCGCCACGGCCGGCGGTAGTGCTCCTCGATATAGGCCCGCCCGTGATCGACGAGATGCATGTAGTGCACGCCCGAGGGACAGGTCGTCATGCAGGCGAGGCACGACAGGCACCTGTCGATGTGCAGCACCGTCTTGTCGTCCGGCACCCGCTCCTGCTCCAGCATGTCCTTCATCAGGTAGATGCGCCCGCGCGGGGAATCGAGCTCGTCGCCGAGAACCTGGTAGGTCGGGCAGGTCGCCGTGCAGAAGCCGCAGTGCACGCAGGCGCGCAGGACCTCGTTGGAGCGCGCGATGTCCGGGTCGGTCAGCTGCTCGGCGGTGAAATTCGTCTGCACGCTCAGCCCTCCCTGTCGAAGATGCCGCGCGGGTCGAAACGGCGGCGCAGCCCCTCGGTCAGCGCCGCGACAGCCGCCGGCTCGGGCGGCGCGGCCGGCTCGGGGCCGGCGCCCCGCACCCGCGTCGCATGCCCGTCGAAGGCGCCGAGCCGCGCCCGCAGGTCGGTGCCCTCGGCCACGCGCAGCCAGATCAGCCCGCCGCCCCAGTCCAGAAGCGCCCCCTCCGCCCCGGCCCGCGCCACGAGCCCCGGCGCCGCGCTCGGGCGGCAGTGCACCCGCCAGACCGCGCCCGGCGTGCCATGGAAGGCGGCGACGTCGCGCACCCCGGCCCAGACCCCGGCCACCGCCTCGGCATCGCGCACCGCCTCCGCCGCGCCGAAGTCCGCCAGCCGGGCGGCCAGCCGCTCCAGCCGATAGTCCACCTGCGCCGCGAAGCCCTCGATCCGGAGCCAAGTCCGCGCCGCCTGCGGGTCGTGCGCCGCCCCCGTCACCTCGTAGGGCGAGCCGAGCGCCGTCGCCATCGCCGCGACCGCGCGTTCGACGTCGAGCCCCTCCAGCACGAGCATGCCCTGCGTCTCCGGCGCCGGCAGCACCTTGAGCGCGACCTCCGTGATCACGCCGAGCCGGCCCCGGCTGCCGCAGAGGAGCCGGACGAGATCGTAGCCGGTGACGTTCTTCATCACCCGCCCGCCGTTGGAGACGACGCGCCCCGTCCCGTCCACGAAGCGCAGGCCCAGCGCGAAATCCCGCGCCGCACCCGCCGCCACGCGGCGCGGTCCGCTCACGTTCGCCGCGACCACGCCGCCGAGCGTCGGCGCGCCCTCGGTCCCGAGGAGCCCGCGGTGGTCCATCGGCTCGAAGGCGAGGCGCTGGCCTTCCCCTGCGAGCAGGGTCTCCACTTCCGCCACCGGCGTCCCGGCGCCCGCCACGAGCGTCAGCGCGCCGGGTTCGTAGAGACGCACGGCCGACAGTCCGGCCGCGGACAGCGCCGCGCCCCGGCCCGGCGCGCCGCGCGTGCCGCCGCCGACCACCGACACCGGCGCGGTCGTCTCCGCCACGGCCGCGGCCATCTCCTGTTCCGACGTCGGTGCGATCATGTCTTCTTCTTGGGACACGTCTCCTCGGGGGGGGATGGCGCGCGCGTGCCGCGCGCGCCAGAGGGGGCAGACAGCCCCCTCTACTCCGCGGCGAGCCGTGCGCCGCGCCGGGCCTCGGAGACCGCGAGCGGAAAGACCTTCGCCGGGTTCAGGAGCCAGGCGGGGTCGAAGACGTCCTTCACGTCCATCTGCGCGGCGAGATCCGCGGGCGCGAACTGATGGCTCATCAGGTCGCGCTTTTCCACGCCCACCCCGTGCTCGCCCGTGAGGCAACCGCCGGCCTCGACACAGGCCTTCAGGATCTCCGCGCCGAGCGCCTCGGCGGTCTCCAGGTCGCCGGGGGCGTTCGCGTCGAAGAGGATCAGCGGATGCATGTTGCCGTCGCCCGCGTGGAAGACATTGGCGACCCGCAGCCCGAACTCGGCCGAGAGCTCCCCGATCCGGCCGAGCACGCGGGGCAGCTCGGAGACGGGGATCGTCCCGTCGAGGCAGATGTAGTCGCCCATCTGGCCCATCGCGCCGAAGGCGGACTTGCGGCCCTTCCAGATGCGCGCGGCCTCGTCCTCGTCTTCCGCCTCGCGCAGCTCGACCGGGTCGTGGCGGCGCGCGATCTGCGTGATGAGACCGAGCTGGTGGTCGATCTCGGCCTCCGCGCCCTCGACCTCGACGATCAGCAGCGCCTCGCAGTCCGGGTAGCCCGCGTGGGCGAAGGCCTCGGTCGCCTCGATGCAGGGGCGGTCCATGAACTCGATCGCTACCGGCAGCACGCCGGCGCGGATGATGTCGCTGACGCAGGCGCCCGCGACCTCCGAGGAGTCGAAGCCCATCAGCACCGGGCGCGCGCCCTCGGGTTTC